>JAHJSF010000174.1 GCA_018830405.1 Nitrospinota bacterium
TCGTATCTATATTCATAATAAATACGTTCATATTTCCCCCTGTCATGCGAGGGATGACTATCAAGTTGCCGCCTATAATTACAGTGGGGGTTTCATTAATGGAGAGTTGATGGGCCATCTCAAGATTGTCGGCGATCTCTTTAGCCTTGACCCCGGAGTCGAGCATCTCCCCAAACTTTTTACTGAGACCCAAAGATGAGGCCTGTTTCTTCAGCCATTTCACATCTGAGATATCCTGATTTTCTACAAATTGTGCCTCAAATAGTTTGGCCCTCATCTCATCCCCCTTCCCCATATCTCTGGCGATGAGGTAGGCCTCGGTGGCCTTGGTTGAGCCGTCTCCCCACTGAATCGGGATATGGACAAACTTTATCTTATTTTTTTTACCAAGGGTGTTCTCTTGTCCAAAGAAGTTATAACAATGCCCGCAGTAGAAGCTGCTGAATATTTCAAGCTGAACATATTCTTTCGAACGGCGGGCCGGTCTCCCCTCAATAACCGCATATATCCCGGCCGGTTTTGTGTCCTTGCCCCCCTCTGATTTTACAGGGCGATAAAAGAGACATCCCATTATTAAGAGAACGGGAAGGAGGGGTGCCAGTCTTTTTAGGGAAAACCCCAAAGAGGAAGATTTCATTAAATATGCCAGTCTTATTTGTACATCCCTCTCCCCGCGGCAATGGCAAACTTCTCTATATCTTCCATCAGCTGCTTGAACTTGGCCGGTTTGAGAGACTGGGCCCCATCTGATAGGGCATCTTCCGGTTTTGGGTGAACCTCAACAATTATACCGTCAGCTCCGGCCGCCACCGAGGCCATAGCCATAGAGTGTATATACTCCCAATGACCGGTAGCATGGCTTGGGTCTACTACTATAGGGAGGTGTGTTTCCTTACGCAGAACCGGTATGGCGCTTATGTCGAGGGTATTTCGAGTGGCGGTTTCAAATGTTCGAATTCCCCTTTCGCACAAGATAACGTTTCTATTTCCCTCAGACATTATATATTCGGCCGACATGATAAACTCCTTAATGGTGGTCATCATCCCCCTCTTCAAGAGGATCGGTTTTTTGCACTGCCCGAGAAGTTTTAGCAGGGTAAAATTTTGAACGTTCCTGGCCCCCACCTGCATGATGTCGGCATAGTCGGCCACAAGATCCATGTCATTAGGGTTTACAACCTCGGTGATAATCGGAAGGCCGGTCTCTTTTTTGGCCTCGGCCAAAAGTTTCAGCCCTTCTTCCTCAAGACCTTGGAAGGCGTAGGGGGATGTGCGGGGTTTAAATGCCCCTCCCCTGAGGATATTACCCCCGGCTGCCTTTACGGCTCTGGCCGATTCAAGTATCTGTTCTCTGTTCTCAACCGAGCATGGTCCGGCCATGACAACGATGTTTTTTCCCCCTATCTGAAGTCCGCAAACGTCTATGACCGTATTCTCTTTTTTAAATTCCCGCCCGGCCAATTTGTAGGGCTTCATAATAGGGACTACACTCTCCACACCGCGCATCGATTCAAGGGCCTGCAGACGGCCCTTATTCTCTTCATTTCCAACGGCGCCTACTATTGTCTTTTCAACTCCCCTGAGGGCGTGCGGGGCGTATCCCAGTTCTCTAATCTTTTCGATAATTTTGTTTATATCCTCTTCCGCGGCCCCCGGTTTCATTACTATAATCATTACTTTATATATCTCCTTTAAATTTGTATCCTATTGGAACAACATGTTCCATAACAGTTATATATCACTTGTCGTTTATTTTACAACGATATTAACAAGTTTGTCAGGGACAACTATCTCTTTTATTATGGTCTTCCCCTTGGTATGTTCCACCACTCGCTCATTTTTTAAGGCCGCCTCGATGAGGGCCTCCTTAGCCGTTCCTTTAGGCATCTCTTCCGTTCCCCTTACCTTCCCATTGACCGAAAAGACTATCGTGACCGATTTATCGATTACCTTGTCAGGATCAAATGTCGGCCAAGCAGCATTCAATATGGAAGGCTTATGGCCGGTAATTTCCCATAACTCCTCCGTCATAAATGGGGCAAAGGGGTGAAGTATCTTGATAAAGTCTAAAAGGAGCCCCCTGTTTAAGACCTCTTCTTTTTGGAGAGAACTTATAAAGATCATCATCTGGCTTATGGCCGTATTAAACTCCAAGTTATCCAATTTCTCGGTAACTATCTTAATCGTTTTGTGCCGCAGCCTGTCCACCTCTTCGCTTATCGGGGCATTTTCTTTGATAGGTTTTTCGAATAACCGCCACACCTTTTCCAAAAATCTTCTTATCCCGTATATCCCCTGAACATTCCACGGTTTGTCCACCGATAATGGGCCGAGAAACATCTCATACATACGCAGGGTATCCGCCCCATGCTCGGCGATAACATCGTCCGGGTTTATTACATTCCCCCTCGACTTTGACATCTTCTCCCCATTTTCCCCCAAGATCATCCCCTGATTCCTCAGCTTGATGAATGGTTCGGGTGTATCAACAACCCCTATGTCAAAAAGAACCTTGTGCCAGAAGCGGGCGTAGAGGAGGTGAAGAACGGCGTGCTCTGTCCCTCCGATGTAGAGATTAACCGCTGTCCAATAATCAATTTTATCCGGTCCGGCCAAGGCCGTATCGTTTTTAGGGTCCATAAATCGCAGGTAATACCAGCAGCTCCCTGCCCATTGGGGCATGGTATTGGTCTCTCTCTTGGCAGGGCCGCCGCATTTAGGGCAGGTGGTGTTTACCCAGCTGTCGATTGTGGCCAGGGGGGATTCTCCCGTTCCGGTCGGTTTATAGCTTTCAACCTCCGGAAGTTTGAGGGGCAATTCTTTTTCATCAATGGGCACTATGCCGCATTTTTCACAGTGAACCAACGGGAAAGGTTCTCCCCAATATCTTTGGCGGGAGAATACCCAGTCGCGTAATTTATAATTTATGGCCCGTTTCCCTCTCCCCTCAGACTCAAGTTTGTCTATTATCTTCTTCTTAAATTCGGCCGTTGTCAGTCCGTTAAACTCCCCTGAATTTACCGCTATCCCCTCAACTGTTTCAGCAGCCTCCAGTTCGTAGGTGGAACCATCTTTGCTGACAACCTGGACAATGGGCAACGACATCTTTTGGGCAAACTCAAAGTCACGTTCATCATGGGCCGGAACGGCCATAATTGCCCCGGTTCCGTATCCCATCAGAACATAGTCTGATATCCAGATCGGAATCTCTTTATTGTTGACCGGGTTTATGGCGTATCCTCCGGTAAAGACTCCTGTCTTATCCTTATTCATGTCGGTCCTCTGCAGATCGGAGGCCTTGGCCGCCTTATCTATATAGGCCTTAACCTCGCCTTTTTGCTCGTTGGTCATTATCTTTTGTACGAGGGGATGTTCGGGGGACATGACCATATATGTTGCCCCGAAGAGGGTATCCGGTCTGGTGGTATATATATTCAATTTTTCGTCACAGCCTCGAATGTCGAAGACTACCTCGGCCCCCTCGCTCCTCCCGATCCAGTTCCTCTGCATCGCCTTGATTGAGTCGTCCCAATCGAGAAGGTCGAGGTCTGTAAGGAGCCTGTCGGCGTAGGCGGTTATCTTGAGCATCCACTGTCTTATATTTCTTCTCTCTACCTCTTTACCGCATCTATCGCAACGCCCTTCTTTGACCTCCTCATTGGCCAGTCCGGTTAGACATTCGGGACACCAGTTTATGGGGGCATTAGACTCGTAGGCCAATCCTTTTTCAAACAGCTTTAGAAATATCCACTGGGTCCATTTGTAATAGTCAGGGTCACAGGTGGCTACCTCCCTGTCCCAGTCGTAGCAGAAGCCGAATGATTTTATTTGTGTCCTGAAGGTGTCTATGTTTTTATAGGTTGTCTGAGCCGGATGTGTCCCCGTCTTTATGGCGTAATTTTCCGCCGGCAGGCCGAAGGCATCAAAACCCATCGGGTGGAGGACATTATAGCCGTTCATCCTCTTGAATCGTGTATATATATCGGTGGCGGTATAGCCTTCAGGGTGCCCTACATGAAGCCCGTTACCGGATGGGTAGGGGAACATATCAAGGACGTAGAGACGTTTTTCCCTCGGAACAGAGTTATCCTCATTTACAGAGAAGGTCTTTTCCCTGTCCCAATAGGCTATCCATTTGTTCTCTACTTCTTCGTGGTTGTAATCTTTCACCCAAGCTCCTCTTCTTTCGTTTCCGCATTCCGTCATTCCCGCCCCGTATCAGGTACGGGGTAAACTCCAGTGGGAATCCAGAAAAAACAAGGACTGGATTCCGCATCAAGTGCGGAATGACAATTGTTTGGTTCGTATTAGTTATCAGTGAATTATAAGTGGATAGCCCCCCCCCTGTCAAACCGCTCAATTTGTTAATCGCCAAAGCTATGTTGATGCGATAGAATTGTTTTGGTTATTTGCCAAAAGCAGGCCGGATAATTTTTGCGGGATTGGCCGGTCTCCCTTTTATTTGCATTTCAGGGAATGAGGGCTTAGATTTGAATATCGAAACTCTCTGTATTGAGGTATAGAGATTAACTCAAAAAATACAATAGCCGTGGGGAGAGGGAGCATATTTTATGTTTAAAGTTATTTTCAGCCGCCGCATGGTTGTCTCTTTTATCATGGGGTTTGCTTGCGGACTGCCGCTGCTTCTGACTTCGACGGTCTTGCAGGCTTGGATGAAAAAAGAGGGGATGGATTTAACGCTGATTGGTTTGATGGCGCTGGTTGGACTCCCCTATACCCTGAAGTTTCTCTGGGCGCCTTTTCTTGACAGGTTTACCCTTTCCTTCCTAGGACGGAGAAGGGGATGGCTGCTGGTAGCCCAGATAGCGCTTGCTTTATCAATAGCCTGGCTGGGGTTTGCGAGTCCTGCGAAGAATCCGGCGATGATGGTCTTTGCAGCAATCCTCGTAACCTTTTTCAGCGCCTCACAGGACATTGTTGTTGATGCCTACAGGAGAGAAGATCTTGCAGATGAAGAATTGGGGCTTGGCTCTTCTTTCTATATTAACGGTTACAGGGTAGGGATGCTGCTGGCTTCCGGAGGCGGGCTTATACTTGCCGATTTCCTTTCTTTCTCCAAGGTTTACCTGATCATGGCGCTTTGTATGCTGCCCGCTATTATAACCACACTTCTGACACCAGAACCTGTAGTTTCAGAAGGGGCCCCAAAGACCATGAGAGAGGCAATTATAGAGCCGATGAGGGAATACTTCAGCAGGGATAATGCTGTTATGATTCTTGCCTTTATTCTTCTCTACAAGATTGGCGATACCGTAGCCAGCGCGATTACAATCCCCTTTTATCTCGACATCGGATTTTCAATGACCGAGATCGGGACTGTCGTGAAAATATTTGGGTTCTGGGCGACCATAGCCGGGGGCCTGATAGGCGGTATGCTTATGCTTCGCATCGGAATAAACCGTGCCCTCTGGATTTTTGGTTTTCTTCAGGCAATATCAACAGCAGGCTTTGCCCTTCTTGCCCATACCGGCTATAGTATCCAGCTTTTGTCGGCAGTCATCGCCTTTGAAAACCTGACCGGCGGCATGGGGACCGCAGCTTATGCGGCATTTATGGCCAGCCTTACGAATAAAAAATTTACCGCTACCCAGTATGCTCTTTTGAGCAGCCTGATGGGAGTCCCCAGGGTAATCGCCTCGGCCCCCACAGGATTTCTGGCAAAGCATATGGGTTGGGAGAATTTCTTTATCTTATGTGTTCTACTCGCAATACCGGGAATGCTTTTGTTGCTCAAATTTGCACCGTGGGGAGGGCGCAGAGCATCATAACTTTGTATACCTTTGTTGCTCCTCGTCTCGTCGTTACGGCGTATGCTAAATACGCCTCACTTCTCATCATCGTCGCGCCTCGGCCTACTTTTTTCTCCCGCTCTGAAAAAATCCTCTCCCCCTCTTGCAGGGGGAGATTTAGAGGGGGTTAGCAGGGTCAAGGGGGAGGGGGAAGCGGTTGCCTTCGGCTTTTGATAGTAAAAATCTCCCCCTTTAGAAAAGGGGGAGTAAGGGGGATTTGAATTCTCTTCTTCATTTCTTGTGCAGACAAGAAACGAAGCAAAGAAACTGCCGCCTGCTGATTTTTTAAACGGCTTGAAATAACGGTTGGGTTCGGAGCCTAAAAAAACTCGCTTCGCTCAAACAGTTTTTAGGCTTTTTCCTCCCCAACCTATTTCAATCCTAAAAATCAGATGGCGGAGATTGGGAAGAGGAATGGTTTTATTTTTGGTGGTCTAACAATGGAAAAAATAGTGGCATTGAAAGACCTGCCCCTCAACCTTCTTTGGGCGTCCGACTAGACGCGTTTGTTAGGGCTCATTTTCCACCACGTTGAATAGCAATATCTACGAGCTGCTCAGGAGATACAGGCCCATTCTTAATGCCGAGCCACGAAAATATAAGCCGTGCACAATCTTGTTTGATAAATACAAACAATTGATGCATATCGTCATAAGAAATGTGGATTGGTGTACTCGACGGAAACATTGAGCCCACAACCTTCAAACGCCTATGCTCTTCGGGGCTAATAGTACTCTTAGCATGCAAAATTGCACGTCTCAGTATTCTCAAATCGCCCATGATATCAGATTTAATTTGATTGGCTGGCACGCCTTTCGCGGCCGCGAGTCGCGGCCGTATTTCATCTTCCCAGTAGGTGAACAAGAAAACCACAATTGCTCGAGCATGGCGCTGCTCATTCGACCCGCCTGGAGAGTTAGTTTCAATATATGTATCAGCACGGACGATGCGGTTGTGAATAATGTCTGGCTTGCTTGGGTCTTCGTAGCTTGCGTAAACAACGATAGTTTCGCCATTTTCTTGTCGCTTTCCTACTGGCCGAGATATGCGGTGCACCTGTCTCTGAACTGTCGTGTAGTGGCCAGAAAAACCCGCCAATGCGTCCATGTAGGTGCCAACCTGTTCGTTCACGAAATCGATGTATTCACGGACTATATCGTCGTAACGCTCACTCACTGGCTTACTCCTGATGTTTGCATGGTCGCCTCCATGACCCCTAAGCATTAATTGTTAAGAAACAAGTCAATGATATTAGATGTCATTGATTAAACTCTTCAGTTTGTCTAGAGGTAAGGCTATCCTGATATGCTTGAAAAAGCAAGAGCTGTACACACCCAACTCTACCCTCCTTATTGTCATCTCCCTTATATATTGATACTGTTATCTGCAAGGGTAATGGTTTAATAGAACCGGATATCTCTACGCAGAACCAACCGACACTTAATAGGTTATATTATGAAAATAAACAGCCAAACCATTTTGAAGTTTATGGGAGAGGTGGCCGGCCGGCCCCTATCGATGAAGGATCTTATAAAAGGGCTGAATGTCCCCGCTACCGACCGTCACAAGTTTAGAATTCTGGTTAGAGAATTGGTCAGCGATGGGGTCATTGTCAAGCTGAAGGGGGACAAATACGGCCTAGCCGAGAAGATGAACCTCGTGACAGGTCTCTTCATGGCTCATCCTGACGGTTTCGGATTTGTTCGTACCGACGAGATGAAGGAGGATGTTTTTATCTCCCCAAGATGTATCAAGGGGGCTATGAATGGGGATAAGGTTGTCTGCCGGGTTGAATCTCAGAACAAGGACGGCCGATATTCAGGACGGATAATCAGGATACTCAATAGGGCCCACCCGACCGTTACCGGGATTTATGAACGGGATTCCGCCCTCGGTTTTGTTATCCCGGCCGACCGTAAAATCAACTACGATATTTATATCCCCCGCGGACAGACGATGAAGGCCAAGACGGGGGAATCGGTCGTTGTCGAGATAACCTCATACCCCACCTCAAAGAGAAACCCTGAGGGGAAGATTGTCGAAATTCTCGGGCATCCGGATGACCCCGATGTTGAAATAGAGATGGTCCTCAGGAAATACAATATTCCCCACCGGTTTTCCGATGGGACTACCATAGAGGCCGAGGCCATTCGAAAAGAAATACCGAAGTCTGAGATCCAAAGAAGGGTGGATTTTAGGGATAGGACGGTTATCACTATAGACGGAGAGACGGCCAAAGATTTTGATGATGCCGTATCTATAGAGATGGTCGAGAAGGATGTCTATCGGCTCGGTGTCCATATCGCCGACGTCAGCTACTATGTTAAAGAGAATAGAGATATAGATAGAGATGCCTTTGAGAGGGGGACAAGCATCTATTTTCCTGACAGGGCCATACCGATGCTCCCCTTCAAACTTTCCGATGATATATGCAGTCTGAGGCCGGATGAAGATCGCCTGACTATGAGCGCCATATTGGATATAGACAGGTCGGGGAATGTGGTTAAGACAATATTCACCGAGTCGGTTATAAGAAGTGCCGAGCGAATGACCTATACAAACGTGGCCGCCCTGCTTAACGGAAGCACCGACCCTCAATTGGTTGAACGGTATAAATCTATCGTTAAACCCCTCAAGCTTATGAGGGAGCTGGCCCAAATACTTGGCAAGAAGAGGACAGAAGAGGGGAGTATAGATTTTGACCTCCCCGAGTCGGTGATAATTCTTGATAGTAAGGGGAAGCCGGAGGCGATATTGAGGGCCGAGAGGAATGTGGCCCATAAACTAATAGAAGAGTTTATGCTGGCTGCCAACAGGGCAGTGGCCGAACGCTTTGCTACGATGAATATTCCGGCTATATACAGGGTTCACCAGGAGCCGGGCGAGGATAGCATTAAGGACTTTGAGGAGTTTGTCGGTAATTTTGGTTATACCCTAAAGAAGGGGAAGTTGACCCCAGCCGATTTCCAAAGGCTCTTGGAGAGAATAAAGGGGAAACCGGAGGATAAGATGATATCGATGGTAATGCTCAGACATATGAGACAGGCCCGTTACTCTACCGAGAATATCGGCCACTTTGGACTGGCCTTTGAATATTATACCCATTTTACCTCCCCCATCAGGAGGTATCCCGACCTGATAGTCCACCGCATCCTTAAAAAGACGATAGCCAAAAGAGATGGAGGGGATAAATCTATACTATTGGTTGATGAACTGCCTAATATAGCCGAGCATGTCTCGGTGGTTGAAAGGCGGGCCGAGCAGGCGGAGAGGGATATTGTTGACCTGAAGAAGGTGCAGTTTATGAAGGACAAGATAGGTGAGGTCTATAAGGGGATTATCTCCGGAGTGACATCTTTCGGAATCTTTGTTGAACTTCAGGATATATTTGTGGAGGGGCTTGTCCATATATCGTCGGTAGGTGATGACTACTATATATTTAACGAAAAGCACCACTCCCTGATAGGTGAGCGAACACGCAAGATATATAAGATAGGGGATGAGGTCGTAGTAAATCTGGTTAATGTCTCCATTGAAAAGAGGCAGATAGATCTTCTTTTGGTTAAGGGCTGACATAGATGCCAAGTAATAAGATTAGGGTTTTATCAGGAGGGAGAGTCCTCGAATTAGAGAGGATTGCTTCTCTTATGGAACATTTCCCGGATATAAAATATAGGGTAAAATATGTTTGCCTAGACAATGATAGGGGCAATCTTGCCCCCTCCGCGGAAGAAAAATTTACCAAATTGAAAGAACCCCTGTTGAATAAACAGGCTGATATATTTATATCCCCCGCCAAAGATGTCCCATATCCCTTACCGATAGGTTTAGATGTAATCGCTTTCTTTAATGATTCCGAAAAGAGCAGTTCTCCGGCGAGAAAAATTAAAGGGTTCGCCAGAATTTTTGCCGACCCAATGGAGGAGTCTCTGGTTCTGGTTTCAAGGTGGGACAGGGCTGACCTGAAGGTGCTTTTCAGCGGAATAGATATCCGTAGCGGTTATGGGAAGGTCTACCTGATTGGGGCCGGAGCCGGACGACAGGAACTCCTAACCATAGAGGCCGACAAGATTTTAAAAAGGGCAGATATAATCTACTACGATAATTTGCTTGATAAGAGAATGCTCGATAATTATCAATGCAGAAAAAAATATGTGGGGAAAAGAAAAGGGAAACACTCCATTGCTCAAGAGCAGATCAACGAAATGCTCTACAAGGAGGTGTTAAAAGGCTCTATTGTTGTCCACCTGAAGGGGGGAGACCCCTTTATATTCGGAAGGGTGGGGGAAGAGATTAAATACTTACAGGAAAGACTGGTCGCGGTTGAGGTTATTCCGGGGGCGAGTTCCGCTTCTGTGGCCGCCAGCTCAACCAATATCCCCCTAACCATGAGGGGGGTCAGCAACAAACTTAAGTTCCTGTCAGGACATAGTTTGACCAGGGATGAGGAGACGAAGGTTTACTTTATGGGGGCCACTAAATTAAAAGATATAAAAGAGGGACTAATTAAGAGTAATCATTTAGAAACACCTGTTGCCTTGGTGGAGAATGCGGGGGAGGCGAATGAAAGGGTAATTATAACCAATCTTGACGGATTGGATAAGGCTAAAGTTAATTCTCCGGCCATTATTATAATAGGCAAGGTTGTCGGTCAATTTCAGAGGCAAAAGAGGTTTTTATTTACCGGCCTGGACCCCGGCAATGTAAGGGTGCAGGGGAGAATAGTTCATTATCCACTAATAAAAACCGAGCCGGTTGATTTTAAGGTTAGTTATATTAATAGTTATGGGGGGATAATATTTACAAGTAAAATGGGGGTTAAATCCTTCTGCAGTCGTTATCGGGTAGGTACGGAGCAGAAGATTGTGGCCATAGGGCCTCACACCAAAAGAGAATTGGAGGAACTTGGGTATAAGGTTGATTATATCCCCGAAGTCTCAGATTCGGACGAGCTGGCCAGGTTGATAAAGGGATTAAAGATAAAAAACTTCTTATATCCATCCTCGGATATTTCTGACAATAAGTTGCATGCCCTTAAAAATGTTACGAGGGTCATTACCTATAGAACAGAGGCTATCCGACAGCCCAAATTAAACTTACAGGATTATGATGGGGTGATATTCTCTTCCCCCTCGACCGTAGATTCCTTCTTCAAGATTTACAATCGCCTATCTAAGCACCTCGTTATCTATGTCTACGGAAAAACCACAGCCGAAAAATTAAAAGGGAAGGGGTATGAAAAGACTGTTCAAAATATTAAGGTATAAGAGAGGACTAATCCCTTACTCTTTTTTAAATATCTCCTTTATCCTGTCCCTCCATCTGATCGCCTTGAGGGTGTTTTTGCCGTTTGAACTTACCGCGACCACCATTTCCTTATCTGTATAGAGAGCCGGTGATATAAAATCACAAAGCCTTCTATTGTCTACCACGTTCACCAGCAGGCCGAGCTTGTTGGCCTCCCTCTTTATTTGTTGGTTCAGTTCTTTGTTGTCGGTGCATACATATACAAGAAAATGGCCATCTAAGAATGAGGAATTGTAGTCTTTCTCATAATATTCGCCAACCATACCTTTTATTTCCGTGTCTATTATCGTTCCGACTACGGTAATGTTCTCGGTAAATTGTTTCAATGTCTTCACCTTGCGCAGGGCAACATCTCCCCCCCCCACCACCAATATCTTTTTATTTTTTAGGTTGAGAAGGATGGGCAAATACATGGGTAACCTTGTCAGATATAATATTCCAGAATTATCGATTTTTCCTTTAAGAGTTGATAGACCTTATCTGTGGCTCCATCTATATCTTCATCTTTGTCTAAAATTAGATTAATGCTGGATTGGCTCAAATTATTTTCTCCAACGTTTATGACCAGAATCTCATTCGGTTCGTTCAGCATTTTCAGAATTTGCAGGTCATATTCATCGGCATTATCAATGGTTGTTATAAATATTTGTCCTGAATCGGTCATTATGCGGGCCAATTCTCCCAGCCTTCTGATATGTTCGTCATAGGCGCTATCCTTGTCCAATATGTCTGCCTCTAGGCCAAGTCTAACGTTGCTTGTTCCCAGATAATAGGCCTTGAACTTTTCTTTAAATAGTTTTTGTTCAAGGGCCTTGGCAATCTTCCTTTTTCCGACATGATTTGCCCCGGTGAAAACTATGAATTTTGACTTGTGGTTATAGGCAACCGTTCTGTCTTCCTGCGATATCGAGCCCTTCTCCCAAATATCCTCTCTCTTTTCGACATGTTTCTCCAGGCTGCCAAATCCTTCCGCCAGATCCTCCAGAATAATCCCCCCACCGGCTATCTCATAATTATCTATAATTACAAACCGGCTTGTCCTCTCCGATTTCCCGACCAGGTCAAAGGCAATCGGTTTGACTGTTTCAAAAACCGCTTCCGCCACATCGTGCCGATCTATCTGCCCTTTGCTTTTATCGGATGTAAGATCGGTTGCGTCTATAACATTTATTATTTCCGCCAGTCTTAAAGATGCCTTGGCGGTGGTTAGTTTTAATTTATAATTTTTATTTTTTATCATCGGGGCCTTCCCGACCCAGAATATGTTGGCCTTGAATCTATTGCTGACACAAGGGGGAGGGTCTTTTTCCCCTGTCATAATTTCCCCCGGCTTTACATATATCTGAGTAGTCAGGGTAAAACCGGTGGCAGCACCGGCGGAGGCCGTTGTCTTCTGATCTGTATTAAAAGATTCGATTGATTTTATCCCTGTCTTCTTTTTAGACGGCCAGAAGACAACATCGTCACCCACCTTGATTGTTCCCGTCTCAATAGTTCCGGCCACTATTCGCCGGTCATCGTTTCCTCCGGTAAACTTGTAGATATCCTGGACCGGAATTCTTAGGGGGAGTTTTTCAAGGGTCGGTGTTTTTGCAAATTGATCGACCTGCTCCAATGTTGTAACGCCCGAATACCAAGGCATCTTTTCTGAATCGGCCACAATGTTATCCCCCTCTTTGGCGCTTATGGGGATAAAACTAATAGGTTTTACATTAATGTTGGCCAGAAATTCCGAATATTCAGATTTGATCTTCTCAAAGACATCTTTATCGTAATCAACCAAATCCATTTTGTTGACCAAGACGGCAACCTGTTTAATCCCTATCATGGAAATAAGGTAACCATGTCTTTTGGAGTTTTCCTGAATCCCCTCGGCGGCATCTATAACCAGCAGAGCGGCCTCGGCGTGGGCCGCTCCCGTTATCATATTCTTCAGAAACTCGATATGCCCTGGGGCATCGAGGACGATATAGTCCCGCTTTTTTGTCTTAAAGAAAGAGCGCGCTATGTCTATGGTAATCCCTTGGGCTTGTTCATCCTTCAGGGCGTCAAGGAGGAAGGCATACTCAAAGGGCTTGGCATTTTTTAGGCACATTTGCCTTACCTGTTCCAGTTTCCCCTCGGGGAGGGAACCGGTATCGGCCAAAAGCCTCCCCATGACGGTGCTTTTGCCGTGATCCACATGCCCAACGATAACTATCCTAAATTGCTCTCTGGCCATTACATATACCCCTCTCTCCGCAACGTTTCAAGTCCCCCTCCATCCTCCTTATCCTGTGCCCGGCCGGCGCGCTCGGCGATATTGGCAAACTTGCCGCTCCTTAACTCTTCTATAATCTCTTTAACCGTCGTTGCCTCAGATTCTACGGGGTTGGTGCACGGATAGCAGCCGAGAGAGCGGTAACGTTTTCCCTCCCCCCGATCGAAATAGAGGGGAACTATCGGAATTTTTTCCCGTTCTATATACTCCCAGATATTTAATTCTGTCCAGTCAAGGAGCGGATGTACCCGCACGTGCGTTCCCGGGGCGAAATCTGTTTTATACTGATCCCAGAATTCAGGGGGCTGATCCCCCACATCCCACTCATTCTCCTTGTCGCGTGGGGAGAAATAACGTTCCTTAGAGCGGCTCCCCTCCTCATCGGCCCTCACCCCCACTATTACGCCGGTGTAGGGTTCCCTGTTATTATCCAGATGATATCTTTTTTCCTTATGGTCCATCCTGTAGCGGGGCCATTCACCGGATAGGGTATGTTTTAGGGCCTCACTCTTTAGATTGCGGCAGCAGGATATCCTGTCGACATTCCCATCCGGAAATGTTTGTTTGTTCCTGATTGCCTCACTGTTTTCTCCATAGATCATATTGAGTCCCCAATCAAGGGCCAACCGATCCCTGTATTGAATCATCTCAGGTATCTTGTAGTGGGTGTCTATATGAACCAGAGGAATGGGGACGTGGCCGAAAAAGGCCTTTCTGGCCAGCCATAGTAAGACGGTGCTGTCTTTGCCAACAGACCAGAGCATGCAGAGGCTTTTGAATTCACGATATGCCTCCCTCAATATATAAACGCTTTTTGCTTCAAGTATATCCAGATGATCCATTTATGAGACCCTTATGCTATTTTATTTGGAAGATGTTTCCTGCTTATCTATATGCAGACCGCATTCTTTATGCTCCGAACTTTCCCACCACCATCGGCCGGAACGGATGTCGTCTCCGGGGGAAACCCCCCTGGTACAGCAGGCACATCCGATGCTTGGATAGCCCTTGTCATGCAGGCTATTGTAGGGGAGATTATTTTCCCTGATATAATCCCAGACATCTTTTTCACCCCATTCGGCCAGAGGATTTACCTTGACCAGATTAAATTTATTGTCCCATTCAATCTTTTCTAACCTGTTCCTTGTCGCGGCCTGTTCTCTCCGCAGTCCGCAAAACCATCCCTGCAACGAGGACAACTTTCTTTGCAGCGGTTCTACCTTCCTGACGCGGCAGCAAAGCATTCTATTCTCAACCGACTCATAAAATAGGTTTACCCCGTATTTATTAATCATATTCTCGACATCTCTTCTCTCAGGGAATAATATTTCCAATCTCCTGCTATAATGCCGGCTGTTTTTTTCGATAAGGTCATATGTTTCTTGAGGAAGTCTGCCGGTATCCAGAGTGAAAATATTCATATCCGGGGTAATCTTCATAATCATATCCGTCAATACCTGGTCTTCCGCTCCCAGGCTTGAGGCCAAGGCGACATTCTCCACGCCGAGCAGGTCTATGGCCCAAGATATGACCTCTTGCGGAGTTTTGGCAGATAGAATGGTCTGGTATTCCTTTATTTGTTCTTTGCTTAACATAATTTTATCTAAATATTGTATTCAGGTGGTTTGGCCTTCTCCCGCCCAAAGGATATCTTGTTCCAGGCGCGCTCATGCAGAAAGTAGATGATAAACTTTGAAAAAAATTCAAATCCCCCTATCGATAAGGCTATCCTAACCTCATTAGTTACAAGCCAAGAAATCATGACTGTAGCCATTGTCCCTGCTATCCTCCAAGATAGGGCTTTGACTATACTTCTTTTAGCATGTTCGACCATTGTTATCCCTTTTTAATAATTACCTTGAAGGTTTCCCCAAGGTTTTCTACGTTAATTACCTGATGCCCCTCATCCTTTAAGCTGCGGGGGACATTCAAAATTGCCTCCCCCTCATCGAGCAATACCTCTAACAACTCTCCCTGTTGAAGTTCTGCCAAGGCAGCCTTGGTCTTAACAAAGTTCATAGGGCAGCTTATGTTATGCAGATTTATCGATTTTTTTATATCAAGGCCCATTTAATATCTCCTCTTTTACTTTATCCACGCCTATTCGATCAATCATATGGCCAAAACGTTCTTTTTTGCGCCCATTCTCTTGATAGTATCTCAACGCCCTCTCAACCAACCGATAAGACTCCTCCTTCTCTGCTAACGCTTTAAGCCTTGTGGCCAGTCTGGGAATTTTCCCCATCGTTCCCCCAATGAAGACTGTGTAACCTGTTTTGGCCCCAACCCAAGCGCTGGTGGGGCAGGAAGAGGTGCAGATGCTGCAGTAGATACATTTTTCCTCGTTTAATTTATATTGATTATCCTCTTTGGTGATTGCTTCAGTCGGGCAAACATTCAGGCATAAATCACAATTAATACATTTATCCTCTTCCCATCTTGGGAGCATTCCCCCCATAATGCCGATATCGTTTTCAGTTGCCTTGGCGCAATTGTGAGGACAGCCTGTGACCGACAGCTTAAACTTATGAGGGGTATCTTCTCTGAAGTAGCGGCTATCCAGCTCTTTCGCCATCTCTTTTGTATCTATGATTCCCCAGCGGCATGTTGCTTCTCCCGGGCAGGCAACCACTATCCGCACCCTTGGTCCGCAGGCCCCCATTTTTATCCCGACCTCCGCCAACTCTTTTCTGGCGATTTCCAGATATTTATTATGGACGCCATGAATCTCTACCCCTTGTCTGGTCGATAGATGGACAAAGCCCTCCCCATATTTTTTGGCAATATCCGCAATCCTTTGCAACTGTGCAACCGTCAGATCCCCTCCAACAGTGTGGAGGCGCATGGCGAAGAACCCCTTCTGTTTTTGCTGGATCATCCCAAACTTTTTCATGGCCGCTAAATCTAATTCCAGGCCACATATTTTTAAACCCTCGATCTCAATTTTCAGGTTTAACACCTCCCCCTTTTTGATCTTGAAGGCCTTTATCTCTTTATCCGAAAGAGAGGCTATTACGTAAACAATATTTGGGTCATAGGCCAGCCTTATATCCTCGTTGGAAGGTCTGGCCGGAGTGGCGGGATGGGTATGATAAACCGCTAAAATATTAAGCCCCAGACTATTTGCCTCCCTGATAACCTTAAATTGCTCTTCGGGATCAAGGGTGAAATGTTCCTCAGACCGGTCTTTGTTGTCCATCGGATAGCACCTTGTAACAATGCCATCCTTCCCCGCCAAGTAGCCGCAGGCCTCAAGAGGGGCATCACTCTCTCCATGCTTAAATATTTGATTGACTATTTCTTGGTTTATCTTAAACATCATATTTCTCATTTTTTTTACTGTTAGGATGTCTCTCTTATCTCTGTCCCTTTAAATCGCACGCCGCCTGTTCATAATCTGTTAAAGCTGTAATAGATGGTTTTTGGCCGCATACAGGGCAATTCAGATCCCTTTTTAAGGTTACATTCCTGAAAGTCATATCAAGGGCGTTAAATATTAGAAGCCTATTAACTAACAATTCTCCCTTTCCGATGAAGAACTTCAATGTCTCGGCCGCCTGTATGGTGCCGAGCATGCCGGCGATTGCCCCTAACACCCCTGCCTGCGAACAGGTAGGAACGGCATCTTTGGGGGGAGGTTCCTTGAAAACACACCGATAACAGGCGTTGCCCGGCGTATGGGTCAAGGTTTGCCCGTCAAACCTCAATATTCCCCCGTGTGAAAAAGGTTTGCCGGCCATAACACAGGCATCGTTAATCAAAAATTTAGCGGCGAAATTGTCTGTTCCGTCTATTATAAAATCGTACCCCTTGATGAGATCGGAGATATTCTCCGCCGAGGCCAGATATTGATAGGTATTTACCTTTATATCGGGATTTATCTCTTTTATTTTCTCTTTGGCCGAGATTACTTTTGGCTTGCCTATGTCAGGGGTGAAATGGATTACCTGCCTTTGCAGATTGGTCCGATCCACCAGGTCGCCGTCAACGATTCCAATTGTTCCGACTCCTGCGGCAGCCAGATAAAGAGCAATTGGGGCCCCCAGGCCGCCGGCCCCGATAATCAGTACCTTCCCATTTAATATCTTTTCCTGTCCCTCTATGCCGACATCTTTCAGTATGATATGCCTACTGTATCTTTCTAACTGCTCATCGGTTAGGCTCACTGTATCCCCTCCAGTCCATATTCAATATCGTTAATAAGGTCTTCAATGTCTTCTATCCCGACCGCCAATCTTATCATCGTCTCCCTTACCCCCATTTCTTCCCTTAGCTGGGGAGCATATTCACAAAATATGGTTGAAGCAGGGTGGAGGATTAAGCTCTTATTGTCGTTTAGATTGGTGGCCCGGCGTATAATCCTCAATCGATTTATAAAATTAAAGCAGGCCTCTTTGGAGCCGAGATCAAAGGTGAGCAGCCCCCCTGCCCCTTTGGGGAACTGTGCCTTGGCAACGGCATAAGAGGAGGAACTCTCCAAACCGGGATAATTAACATCCTTTATCTTTTTATTAGATTCCAGATATCTTGCTATAGATAAGGCATTGGCACACGATCTGTCGGCCCTGATCGCCAGTGTTTCCAATCCCAGGCTTTGCAGATAGGCGCTGTTGGGGGAAAGGCAAGCCCCAAGGTTGCGGTAGGATTCACGTTTAAGCTTCTTTATCAGGCTGAAAGGGCCATATTTTTTAGCCTCTCCCTTTAGGTTCTCGTTTTTCTCCCAATCAAATGTTCCGTTATCTATTATCAGACCCCCTACCGAAGTTGCTCCTCCGGAAATATATTTGGTGCTTGAAAGGATCTCGATATCTACCCCAAAATCCCTTGACCGGAATAGATAGGGGGGGGTGATGGTGGTATCCGCAATAGTTAATATCCCCTTCTCCTTGGCTATTTTAGATATGGCCTTTATATCCGCAACTTCCAGTTGTGGATTGGTAATCGTTTCCAAAAAAATCGCCCTGGTGTTTTTGTTGATTGATGCTTCAATCTTTTTAAGATCCGTCATGTCGGTGTATTGAGCCTCCAGCCCCCAAGGCTTGAGAGTCTTCTCAAAGAGTGAATAGGTGTTGCCGAACAGAAACTTTGTCGTTATTATGTTATCCCCACTGCCGGCGATACTTAGTATAAGGTTTGAAATCGCGGCCATTCCCGAAGAGAGGGCAACGACGGCCAAGGAGTCGGTGACATTCTTAATCTTCTGCTCAAAGTTTTCCACGGTCGGATTGGTTATCCTCGAATAGAGATGGCTTGGGATTTCCCCCAGAAAGGCCTTTTCTATCTCTTCGGCGGTTTCAAATTCATAGGCCACGCTGTTATAAATAGGAAAATGGAGGGATCTATGGGCATCATCCTTTAAATATTTATTATGTATGGCCCGCGTTGTAAAACCCGCCATTAGAAGTTACCTCCCCCTAAAAAATATAAGAAGTTTATTTCGTCTTGGTCCGTTAAAGATGTTGACGAAAAATTATCTCTCTTAACAAATTCTCCGTTAAGCTGAACGGAGACCATGTCCGGCATTTCAACATTGTTTTTTGTTAACAATTCTGAAACGGTAATTTCCCCATCAAATTCCTGATATTCATTATTTACTTTGATTTTCATATCATGGTTTCCTTTAATCGTCCTTAAATAAACTGTTTAGGCTTAGATACCTCTCCCCTGTGTCGGGCAGGATAACGACAATCTGCTTCCCCTTGTTTTCATCCCTTTTGGCTATTTCTATGGCTCCCCTTACGGCAGCCCCTGAGGATATTCCGAGCAATAACCCCTCGTCTGTAGCCAGATTTTTGGTAGTTTCGAAGGCATCTTGATTGGAGACCTTGATAATCTCATCAACAATATCCCTGTTCAGAACATCAGGGATAAAGCCTGCGCCTATCCCCTGAATCATATGATGACCGGGGTTCCCTCCCGATAAAACAGGGGAATCTTCCGGCTCGACCGCTATTATCTTTATCTCCCTACGCTTCGCTTTTAGGGCCTCTCCCACACCAGTTATCGTCCCTCCTGTCCCTACCCCTGAGATGAAGATATCGACCTTTCCGTCCGTATCTGACCATATCTCTTCGGCGGTTGTTTTACGGTGAATCTCAGGATTGGCCGGGTTGGAAAACTGCTGTAAGATTATTGACCCTTCAATCTCTTTATTGATCCTCTCTGCCTCCTCAATTGCCCCCCTCATCCCTTTGTCACCTTCCGTTAAAACAATCTTGGCCCCGAATATTTTCAGGAGGCTTTTTCGCTCTTTAGACATTGTTTCAGGCATAGTAAGAATCACCTTATATCCCTTAACCGCGGCAATCCAAGCCATTCCAATCCCGGTATTGCCGGATGTCGCCTCAATTATTGTTCCCCCAGGCTTTAGCACCCCTCTTTTTTCTGCATCCTCTATCATGCTGTAGGCGATCCGATCTTTGACACTGGAGCAGGGATTAAACGATTCAAGTTTACCTATGATTTCCGCATTATATTTATTGGATAATTTGTTTAGCCTGACAAGGGGTGTTTTCCCAATCAATTCGGTTAAATCATTTGCTATCTTTGCCATTGTCTTTCCTTTCGACCAAAAATGTTTACTAAGTTATATGTGGTAGGTTATAGCGTTTTTCTTTTTAATCTTAGAGTCGTTCTCTTTTAGCTGCTCAAAGTTTATATTATCTACCATAGATGTTACCTTGCTTCCTATCTCTTGCCAGATAGGATAAAAAACGCATCTGTTTATCTCGCCGCATGTTTTTGGGGCATTTGGGTCAATGCATGATATTGGATAGGTAGTCCCTTCAATAAATCTAATTACTTCTCCCAATAAAATCTCTTTTGGGGGCTTGGCGAGAAAATATCCTCCATTTGCCCCTTTTTTGCTCTGGATGAACCCCCCTTTCTTCAGTTCCAACAAGATTTGCTCTAAGAACTTTCTGGGGATATCTTGCCTGTTGGCCATATCTTCAATATGTACCAATCTTTCAGAATAGTTGTTGGACAGGTCTAATATAACCTTTAGGGCGTAATCCCCCCTATATGATATTTTCATCTCCGCTCCATTTAGTCTACTATGTTGATAGACATTGTATTATTATGCGACATTTCTTGTCAAGATATTTTTTATTTTTTTTTAAACGGGGAGATTGGTTAGAATGATAGGCATGATTTTTGAGCCGGTAACACATTTGTCCAATGGATATATTTGTTGCTTGGGGGATAGGATGTTTAGCCTATGTCAGGCAAAATATCCTCTAATGTTTTGAGATGCAAAATTGTTTGGTAAGTAGTGATTTGCTATCAGGCATGGTGCTGAAATGTATTTTTACTGTGAGGAACGGGGGCTTGGCTATTTCGTGACAGATCTTCGAGGCGAAGGGGAAAATGGTGCCGAGAGAGGGAGTTGAACCCCCGACACGAGGATTTTCAGTCCTCTGCTCTACCAACTGAGCTATCTCGGCATAAAAAAACTTACAGAAAAAGGGGGGATTTGAGATCCCCCCTTTTTCTGGTATTATAAATCAGAAAAATCGAATACTCAAGCCTCAGCTACCCGAGAAGCAAAAAAATTGGATAGAAAGGAGACTTTTATATTCTTAATAGCTGATTAATGGGCCTTTTTCTCCATGTGCGACTCTTCGCACTTGTTGCCGTGGGCATCATGACCATCCTTGCACTCAACGCACTTGCCATGGGAATCCATTCCCATTCCTTCTTTACACTCAGCCTTCTTATCTGACGCTGAGGCTACTGAAACAAAAGCGACCGAAACGGCAAACATCAAAGCCAATGCTAAACTGATATACTTCTTCATCAATCCTTTCACCTCCTTTCAACATTATATTGGGCTCAAAATATCATAAATTTGACCTGTTAACAAGGCATATTTATCTCCTCTTAGCCCCTTTAAAGAGGAGATAAATACCATTGTCAGCAAGGCCGCAAATCTTTTTGTGTTTGCAGAATAAGTCTGTTATAATTTTTCCCTTTGGAAAGAATGAAGATAACTATATGAGGGGTCTAAAAAGATGAAAGAATATACAGCTAATATGAAGCAGACTTTAATTGAGCGCCGAGAGCAGCTTTTGTCCCACGAAAATTCCTCTATTCCTGAGTCGACCGATACAAGGGAAGGGGATGATATCGACCAAGCCGGTTCGGCCTACGAGCAGGAGATGGCCTTTATTATGAAAAACCGCGAGATAGAGGAGTTGAAGAATATCAATGAGGCCTTGGAGAAGATAAAGAGTGGGGAGTATGGGGAGTGTGAGGAATGCGGAGACAAGATAAACCTTAAGAGGTTAAAGGCGATGCCTTTTGTTAAATATTGTGTCAAGTGCCAAGCCAATTTAGAGGCTGAGGAGAAATAACAGCGGGTTTTATTGGAGGAGTTTGAATATGGAAAATTTAGAGGCAGAGCTTTTTGCTAAGGTCAGGGATGTTATTCCCGGCAGATTTATGATGGCCAATGTTGTGTCGAGGAGATTGGAACAGCTGATAAGAGGGGCCGAGCCAAAGTTTGACCCTAAAGAGATTAAGGGGATGTCTAAACTTGAGATAGCTCTGAAAGAGATTGCCGAAGGAAGGATTACCGTGCTTGCCAAGAAGGAAGATGGAGAAGAGGCGGCAGAAGCCGCGGAATAATCAATCCCTGTTAATTTTACAACAATCTTTTCCGGTTGTTTAAGGCGTTATTTTTCACAGA
>JAHJSF010000175.1 GCA_018830405.1 Nitrospinota bacterium
TATTTCAAAAAAATTGGGAAAGAAGAACCAAGTTTCGACCTGATTATTTTAGGGGTTGGAGAAGACGGCCACACCGCCTCAATCTTCCCCAATGCCAATATCGATCAGGATGATAAAAGATGGGTAATAGGAGCAGAAGGGGGAACCCCTCCCCTCCCCCGCCTGACCATGACCTATGAAATATTGAATAGATCATCCGAAACCATCTTCCTCGCCTCAGGGGAAACGAAGGGGGAGATACTAAAAAAGATACTGGAAGAAAATCTGCTTATGTATCCAGCCGAAAGAATAAAGACAAAAAGAGGAGAACCGCTTTGGGTGGTTTATGGAGGAAAGGAGACTTCCCGTAAATTTAGCAAGCTACGCGGCATTGCTGCCGTTAAGATGACAACAGACAATATTATGTCCCTGACAAGAAAAAACATTTGAGAGCTAGGTTAGAGAGTCAAGGGAAGTAAGATTTACAATCAGTTAAATCGATCTGTTCTTAATAATTGCAGAAGTAACTGGACCAAATCCCTTCCGTTTTTATCAACACGCATACATCAAATTATCCCCTTGCACAAAAGTATCTACTCGGATACACTAAAAACATGAACACGATCCTACGTACAGAAGATTTTGATACGTGGCTTAGAAAACTCAAAGATGCCAGAGGCAAGGCCCGCATAGTTGAGAGAATCCGTTCTGTCGAACGAGGAAATTGGGGCGATTGTAATTCTATCGGACACGGCGTATCTGAGATACGTATTCACTTTGGCCCCGGCTACAGAGTCTATTTTAGCCGGATAGGAGATCTGGTTTATCTGTTGCTTTGCGGGGGTGACAAGGGGAACCAAAAGCGTGACATTGCCAAGGCCCAAGAGATGGCAAAGCTGTTGAAGGAGAAATAAATTATGAAAACAGATAAAAAATTAAAGATTGCACCATTTGACGCCAGCGACTATCTGGATAGCGAAGAGGCGATTGCCGAATACCTCTCTGCCTCTCTGGAGAATCCTGACCCAGACGCATTTCTAATGGCCGTGCGCGATGTTGCCAAGGCCAGAGGTGTCTCCGCTGTCGCGTCCGCTTCAGGGCTCGGGCGGGAGAGTCTATATAAGACTCTAAAACCGGGGGCACAACCACGTTTTGACACCGTTCGCCGTCTACTTCTTGCCTTGGGTGTGAAACTTGATGTCGTAACACCGCGCCCATAATACAAGATGTGGGTCAAAGGTCTCCATTCTTGACACAATCCTTATACCACTTGGCAAGGCGTACGTAATGTGGTACATTATCGACATAATATTATTTTAATTCTTTGGAGAAAAATCATGCCTATTTTGACCGCAACTGAAGCAAGGGCAAATCTTTATCGACTTATTGACGAGACCACCTCGTCTCATGAGCCTATTGTAATAACAGGTAAGCGTGGTAAGGCTGTGCTTGTCTCAGAGGATGATTGGCGCTCTATTCAGGAAACCTTGCATCTATTGAATGTTCCCGGAATGCGGGAGTCGATTCGTGAGGGGCTGGAAACACCTATTGAGGAGTGTGAGGAGAAGGTTGAGTGGTAAGTGGCTGGAAGATTCTTTTTACAAAACAGAGTCAGAAGGATGCCAAGAAGTTGTCTTCTGCCGGTTTAAAACCAAAGGCCGAGCGATTGATAGGTGTTTTGCACAAAGACCCTTATCAGACACCCCCTCCTTTTGAAAAACTTATAGGTGACCTATCAGGTGCTTATTCCCGCCGAATAAACATACAACACCGTTTGGTCTATCAGGTCTTAGATGATAAAAAGGTGGTCAAAGTTATTCGGATGTAGACACATTACGAATAGCTAAGATCGAATATCCCTTAAATTCATTCTTTCTTCTTAGCTGGTTTCTCTTCCGCGTCCGGGGTATCTAGGCAGACATTTATGTTGTTTTTGATGGCTGTTATGGTGTCTTTCTTTTTATACCGGAATATTTCTATAAGTTTGCGGATATATTTCTTCTCCTCGTCTGTGTAGCCATACGGTGCCTTTAGTTCTGCCACCATCATTTCTATCGGCGGTTCAACAGGAATTGAGTCGTTAAGCAACCAATTCAGATCGAGCTTATCACCGAAGTGATTTTTAATAGTCGCAATAAAATCGCCACCTGGAGTATTTATCCCTTTTTCGTAATTAAACAGAGAGGTTACAGAGGTCTCCCCAATCTTCGCAAATTTTTCTTGTGTATAACCACAAGTTTTCTTCCGAAAGTGGAATATTTTTTCGTTTATTAAACCCATGTTTTTAAAAGACATATAAAAATAGTTTCAATAATTATTAACTTTTATGTTGACTAACTTAAATAATTCTTGCATTATGTCTATAGTAATCAACTAGAATGCGGCATAACATGTAAACAAAAACCGAATTTAAAATAATGTTAAATCCAGACCAAACTATTCTGTCACGGGGTAAACAGCTTGAGATGGCTATTGCCTCCCAAATGAACATCAAATATAGAGACAGCTTTGATGTTGGCTATTACGAGCAATCTCGTTACATAAGAGATCAAATCTCTTGTGATTTTTCTTTTGATATTACCTCTTTGCTCCCTTCCCTTAATGGGACTATTACCGCAACCCAATGGATATGCGAGAGAACGAATAATAAAGGTCACGCCGGAGCGAACCAGGCCTCCCGCGATATAAAAGAATTTATTAAACGTACCACCAATAACGGTTAAGAGCTTAGAGATAGAGCCGCTTTTTACTTTCAAGGAGTTTACATATATTTTTGTGTCCCCCAATGATATAGACTTAGTGATTGCAACTTTTGTTAATTGCCTTTAAAAAACAAGCTGCAATAGTATCGGTGCTTTTTAAGAGACCCATAATAAGGGGTACTTATGAGACACCATACACAGCTTACTCAAGACTAAAGATGTAAGACTATCAGATATATGCCTTGAAGAAAATAGAATGCAAGCAAAAATGTGTGGGAATAATCATAGGCACACATAAAACAGCGGTGGGTATTGGGCTAAGACACAAATAGCCCTTGGCAAGAGAAATACTGTCCAAAACAAGCGCCTGTGTCTTGATTCTTGACACATTGTCCTAAGCAACAAGAGGTGATAATTAGCTCTTGAAATATCAATTTTAAGAAATCTTTGCATAATAATCCTCCCCCCTCAAAGCAGGCAAACAACAGCTCTTTTCCCCAATTTTTCACCCACAAATCAACCCTTTATTGACAAAGAAATCAGATAGATGTTAGTCTTGTAGCTCGGTTGTTACGATGTCACAACCGAATAATTATACGGGGTTGAATTCAAAATGATAACAAGGCGGTGAGGAGGAAGCGACGCAAACATACTTTCCCGTATGTTGAGGAGCTGACGACGAAACCAACGCAGTTAGCGTTTGAAAGCGAGCCCGTATTGATAGTCTGCCGGGGTGGCGGAATAGGTAGACGCAAGGGACTTAAAATCCCTCGGGTTTTATATCCGTGCCGGTTCAATTCCGGCTCCCGGCACTCTTATCTTGCAATGACTCTGCCAAGCATAGGATAGTCATTAAACCAGTAAAACCAACCCCTCCAAAATATTGCGGGAAGGGTGTAAAGAGAAGGAAGAATTGACAAAGATGGGTATTATTAAGGCTCTTAAGGGTATCAGATACAATGTGGCAAAGGTCGGCAAGATTGAGGATGTGGTTGCTCCCCCCTACGATGTAATCCCTCCTGAGATGCAGGAGGAACTTTACAGCCGCCACCCGA
The DNA here is from genome assembly GCA_018830405.1 of Nitrospinota bacterium. Taxonomy (GTDB): domain Bacteria; phylum Nitrospinota; class Nitrospinia; order UBA9942; family JAHJSF01; genus JAHJSF01. The sequence continues at coordinate 3,737 of JAHJSF010000175.1, forward strand.
ACAATATAATCAGGCTAATTCTTGGCAAGATAGACCCATCCGATACAGAGGATAACAACCGCTACACCAGGGCCAGCAAAGATTTTAACGCTTGGCTCGACGCAGGAGTAATGGTGGAGGATGATTCTGAAGCCCTCTACGTCTACCGCCAAGAGTTTACCTTCAAGGGAAGAGAGATGTCCCGAACCGGCTTCATAATCGGTTACAGGCTGGATGATTCGGGGCAGGAGAATGTAAAACCGCACGAAAACACCCTGGCCAAACCGAAAGAGGATAGGCTTAAACTTACCAGGGCCTGCAAGGCCAATTTTAGCCCAATCTTCGGCCTCTACGACGATGAGGAAGATAAGATCGCCTCTTGTTACGCCGGGGCGATATCCAATCCCCCTACCCTCGATTTTAAGGATGATAAAGGGGAGAGACATACAATGTGGGCCGTTACCGATAGGTCGGTCATAGATGCTGTGGTTGAGGGGATGAAGGCCCATAAAATTATGATAGCCGACGGTCACCACAGGTTTGCTACGGCTGTTAACTACCGGAACGAGATGATAGCCGCCAACCCCAACTTCACAGGGGAAGAGCCTTTCAACTATGTAATGATGTATCTGACCAATACCAGCGGGCCGAATGAGTTTGCCCTATTCCCCACCCATCGCCTTGTCCATAATCTTGCAAAGTATAACAAGGATGCCTTTAAAGAAAACCTTACCAAATATTTCGATGTAGAAATATTCACCGCCGGAGGGGGGGATGCTGAGATGACCCTGCGCCGCAACCTTATGGATAAGATGCAGAAAGAGGGGAAAAAGACAAACACCTTCGGGGCCTATATAGGCGGAAGGGAGTATCTTAAATTGAGGCTTAAGGATTTATCTATCGTAGATGATATCGATCAATCAGATAGTTCAGATGCCCTGAAGGGACTCGACATATCCGTTCTTCATTCGATAATCATCAACCATATCCTTGGTGTGTCGGCCGAGAACCAGAGCAACCAGCAGAATATAGCCTATACGGTAAAAGAGGATGAGGCTATTAAGGCCGTCGATGAGGGAAAGGCCCAGCTGGCCCTCTTCCTAAATTCAACAACGGTTGAGGATATTGAGGCGGTGGTTGAGTCGGGGGAGAAGATGCCTCAGAAATCGACCTACTTCTATCCGAAGCTGATTACCGGGCTGGCCATCAACAGATTAGTTTAACTCTTTTCCCGCCATATCATTTTTAGGCTTCTCCCCTCCCTTGACGGGAGGGGACTAAGGGGAGGGTGAACTTTATGCCCCCCTCTCCCGCTAGGGGAGAGGGAATAGTTGCAAGGAACTAGAAAACAAGAGGGCGGCACCCTAAGGCAACCAAACATGAACAACGAAACAGAAAGAAAGTTTAACTCCCTGAAAGAAAACCTGGGGGGGAGGGGGAGCGTTCTGATAGCCTTTTCAGGTGGAGTAGATTCAACCTTTCTGCTTAAAACCGCCTCCATAATTCCCAATCTTAATCTTCTGGGCGTTACAGCTCTCTCTTCAACCTACCCGAAGTCTGAGCAGGATGAAGCGGTTCAATTGGCCAAAGAGATGGGAGTTAAACATACCTTAATCGATTCAGAAGAACTAGATATCCCACAGTTTGCAGACAACAACCCCGACCGCTGTTACCATTGCAAGAAGGAACTATTCAGTAAGCTGAAAGAGATTGCCAAAGAGAATGGGCTAAAATATGTTTTGGATGGTTCTAACGCCGATGATTCCTCCGATTACCGCCCCGGCTCAAAGGCGGTGGCCGAACTAGGAATTAAAAGCCCTCTCCAAGAGGCGGGGCTAACCAAAGAAGAGATAAGGGAACTGTCGAAGGAGATGGGACTCCCCACCTGGGACAAACCGGCCATGGCCTGCCTCTCCTCAAGGTTCCCCTACGGGGAAAAGATAACTAAGGATAAACTGGCGGCTATTGAAGAGGGGGAGAGATTCCTCAGAGGTCTCGGATTCAGACAACTCCGCCTGAGACATCATGGCAATATCGCCCGTATAGAACTTAGTAAGGATGATATTAAAAGGGTAATTGAGCAAAATATGTCGCAACAGATAATAGAGAAGATAAAATCACTCGGTTTTGCCTATGTAACAATAGACCTTGAAGGATATCGAACGGGGAGCCTAAACGAAGTTTTACCAAAATAGATTATGCGCAATAAAAAAATAATATTTTTACTAATGCTCTCCCTGTCCGTCATTTTTGGGGGAATCTCTCGGGCCCAAGACCTTGAAGAAAGGGTCGTTGAACATACCTTTAAAAACGGGCTCAAGGTTCTGATTCTCGAACGTCACGCCTCCCCCACCGTGGCCACCTCTATAATCTACAAGGTTGGGAGCAGCGACGAGGAGGAGGGGTATACGGGGATAGCCCATCTTCTTGAACATATGCTCTTCAAGGGGACAAAGACCCTCGGGACAAATGACTATGCCAAAGAAAGCCCCCTCCTAAAACAGATAGAAAAAACCGGAGCCGCTCTCGACAATGAACTGAGGAAGAGAGGGGGTTCCGATAGGGATAAAACAGACCGGCTGAAGAAAGGGCTTAAACAGCTCCAGGAAGAGCATAAGACCTTTATTGTCAGAAACGAGTTTTCCGAAATATACGCCGCAAGCGGGGGGACAGGTTACAATGCCTGGACAAGTGTCGATGCCACCAACTATATAATCAACCTCCCTTCAAACAAGCTTGAGCTTTGGGCAGCCATAGAATCAGACCGGATGAAAAATCATATTCTGCGAGAATATTATCAGGAGCGGGATGTTGTAATGGAGGAGCGGAGGAGCCGCTTCGAAAACAATCCTGAGGGGACCATCTACGAGCAGCTTATCATCTCCTCCTTTGAAAACAGCCCCTATAAACATCCGGTAATCGGCCTGGA
>JAHJSF010000176.1 GCA_018830405.1 Nitrospinota bacterium
CATATCTCTTCTCTGTGCCTCTTGTGTCTCAGTGGTTAAAGACTAATCTCTTTTTGTAATTTCGATTAAATGATACCCAAACTGAGTCTTAACCGGGCCATGAACCTTACCTATTTCTTCGGAGAAGACAACCGTATCAAACTCCTTAACCATCTGCCCGGGGGTAAACTCTCCCAAGTCTCCTCCCTTACGGCCGGACGGGCACTCAGATTTTTTCTTGGCTATATCACCAAAGTCGGCTCCCCCCTCTATCTCCTTTTTAAGGTCGTTACACTCTTTTTCTGTTTTAACAAGTATGTGACGCGCTTTCGCCCTAACCATAACCATCTCCTAATTTTAGATTTTGATTGAATGCAATTTTGTCTAATTGCCTATGGGGATAAGGTTATCAGATATGGGGGGCAAATAAAACAGTTGGAATTAGAACAGATAAGGAATAATAACAATCAACCCAATTATTGCCGCGCCTACAGCCTCTCATTTTTGTTCTTTGTTCACAACAAACCCGATAGGTTTTTTCTTTGTCGGTTTCGGGGATATCATAAGTTCGCGGATGGCCTCGAAGACGACTTTGAACTGGGTGTCGTATTTATTTTCAAGAGCAGAGAGTTTGCGGGCCAGATCTGCATGGCTGGAGATTATCTGCCTGAGTTGAACAAAGGCCCGCATGATGGCAATGTTCACCTGAACAGCTCTTTCGCTACGCAGTACACTAGAGAGCATGGCTACCCCCTGCTCGGTAAAGGCGTAGGGGGGATAGCGGCGGCCTCCCCAACTTGAGGTCACAGATTGTGACCTCAAGAGATCAAATTCATTTTGCGTAAGCTGAAACATGAAATCAGCGGGGAAGCGGTCTAGGTTCCGCTTGACAGCCTGCACGAGAACCTTGGTCTCGACCTCGTAGAGTTGCGCCAAATCCTCGTCGAGAATCACTTTGTCTCCTCTGACAGGCAGTATGAGTCGGGTGACTCTCTCAATAGGGATTATGGTGCTATCTATTTTCTTGTTGCGAACAACCATATCATAATATCTCCAAATTATTTTGAGGTGGAATTATCTCCGGTAAAATTCGGCAAATTATTAGCTATGGATCATATCATAACTGTTTGATGATAATTGAAAAAGAAGGGGAATCAAAATAAACCATCTGTGTTAATCCGTGGTTAAAAACTAAAACAGATAAGGAATAATAACAATCAACCCGATTATTGCCGCGCCTATTGATGAAATAAGAACCGCTCCGGCGGCGACATCTTTGGCCTTTTCGACCAAAGGATGAAATTCGGGGGAAGTAACATCGGCCAGAAGTTCAAGTGATGTGTTCATTGCCTCGGCCACCCAGACGGCAACAATGGCCACAATAATAAATGACCATTCATCTCTCGTAAAACCAAAATAGAACCCGACTAAGACAACCGCTATTGTAGCTGAGGCGTGTATCCAGGCATTGTGCTGAGAGGCCAACATTCGCCCAATGCCTGTAAAGGCAAATCGGAAGCTTCTTAATCTGTTTCTAAAACTGAATTCTTTCATGTCTGCATTCTATCACTTTAACTGTGAGGCGATATAGCCCGTCGTCCAGGCCGCCTGAAAATTATACCCGCCGGTAATCCCATCGATATCAAGCACCTCTCCGGCAAAATAGAGATTGGGGCAGGCCTTACTCTGCATTGTTTTTGAGTCGACACTCTCCAGGCTCACCCCGCCGCAGGTTACAAACTCTTCCTTAAAGTTGGCCGTCCCTTTAACAGAGTAGATATCGTTGGTCAGGATGTTGGCTATTTTATTTATCCCCTTTTTCCCAATCTCCCCCCACTTTTTGTTGGCCGGGAAATCGCTCTTCTTAAGGAGATAGTGCCAGAGCCGTTCCGGCAGGGAGTAGGGCCTGAAGTTTAACAACAATTTATTTGAATGCTCATCAATAATATCTTGCAGGGTCTTCACAACAAGGTCGTTGTTGCGTACTCCAACCCAGTTAAGCCTAAGATTAACTTCGTAATCTTTTTCACTAAGAAGCCGCGCTCCGAAGGAGGAGAGTTTCAGGATAGCCGGGCCGCTCATCCCCCAATGGGTGATTAAGAGAGAGCCTTCCGCCTCAATGTTTGTCCCCTGGATGCTGACCAATGTATTGTCGACCGCAACTCCGGTAAGCTTGGTAATCCTTTCCGCCGGCAACCTTAAGGTGAAGAGTGAGGGGACAGGATCGACTATTTTATGGCCAAGTTTCTCAAGCCAGACCAAACCCTCTCTTTTCGGGGAGCCGCCGGTAGTTACGATAACCTTATCAAAGGTAGTGGGCGGTATTCTCCCTCCGACAAACTCCAGTTCAAGTTTATCGTTCAGAAGGGTAATGTTTTTTACCTCTTCTCCCAATATAAGCGCAATCTCCAGTCTTTTAGCCTGCCTGAGAAAATAATCTATTACTGTCTCAGAGGTTTCAGAGGCGGGAAAGACACGCCCATCATCTTCGATAAGAAGAGGAATACCTCTCGACTGGAACCATTTTATGGTATCGATGTTATTAAAGGTTCCGAAGGCCTTTTTAAGCATCTTTGCCCCACGCGGATAGGCGGCTGAGAGTTCTTTTATTGTGGGGCAGTTATTGGTAAGGTTACAACGCCCGCCCCCCGAAATTCTGACCTTGGCCAAGGGGGTTTGCCCCCTTTCAAAAATTGTAACTTCTGAATCGGGGTAATTTTTTTTGACGCCGAGAGCCGCAAAAAAACCGGCCGCCCCGCCGCCTATTACTGCAACTTTCATATTAATATCTCAACGTATAAACCTACGGCCTAAACTTCTTAATCTGTACTTCTTTCATTACCTTATAATGCTTGTCATTAGAGGTAAGGATAGGATAGCCGGAAGCAATAGCCGTAGCCCCGATGAGGGCATCGGCCAACTCTATTGAATGGCTCAGGAAGTGTTGTTCTACATAAAACATCGCCTTGGAAGATATTTCTTCTGAAACATAGATAATCTGTGCGTTCCAAATATGCAGGGCCTTGCGGAGGTTATTTAATTCTTTTTTATTTCTCATCCCCTGCACAAGTTCCATATAGGTTACAACAGAGATAAAAATAGAATTGAGTCCCTCAATAGCTTGGAATGCCTTTTTATTCCCCTTCAGGTACCATATAAGGACATCCGTATCAACAAGCATTCAGACCCTTCCTTTTCTTAAATCCCGAACATACCCACTTACATCGTCAACGTTATCGTTATCAGCCCACATTCCAAAAAGCTCATTATCCTCCCTCTTATTCTTAAGTTCCTTATAAGGAATGAGTTTGGCACAAGGTTTTCCGCGGAATGTTATAACGACCTCTTCACCCCGACTGACAGATTCAATAAGCTCTTTAGAGTGGAATCGTAAATCTTTTGCTGTTGCCTTCATAGTATTCTCCAATTTGTTAAGTTTATACTCTGAATTGTAAACTTTATAAACAGAAGAGTCAAGGGAAACATCTTACAGGCTTAAGGCTACCACTTTATTAACCACCGTATAAAGTAGGTATTCCTGCCAGATCTGCCGCTACCCCCCGATATCTCTCAAAGTTTGCAAGATGGGGGTATAGCCTCCGGAGATTGGCCCCTCTATCAGCTCACATAGAAGGGGGAAGCACTCCAAACCCGCCCCGCTCGGCCAGCCATTCGAGTTCTTTGGCAACAGCCCGTCTATCGAGGTTTTGGCAGATTGTGAGCTCTTTTCCTTCGGGAAGGCCGGTAATAGTTTCCTTAAAAACCAAATTACCGTAGTGGAGAATACTCCCCGCCCCGCCCCCCATCTCGGGAGAGGTTATTAGTGACAGGTTCTCAACCATATCGAAAGGTATCTGGCAATCAACCGTTTCTCCACTGCGCCCCCGTTTCTGATAGACAATCCTCTCTCCGGCAAAGTCGAAGATTATCCGTTCGTACCTGGCAAAGATTGTAATCCCGACACCCAGAATCAAGAGGGCCGCCATAGCCATGAATACGGCATACACCACTTCACCTGTCTGCCAGAAGGAATATCCCCCGTAACCGATAAAAATGGCCAACAAGAAGAGAAAAAAACTAAGATTCCTCTGCGCGCTGCCGTAAACAACTATATTCTTCTCTGATGACCGGGGCATAAACAAGTTCCTTTAGATAATTTTATACAGTTTCCATTAGTATATCTCAGGGGGGTAGTTCAGGGAAGAGATCGGATTATCTTCCTGATTTTTGTCTAGACAGCTCTTTATTCTTCTCAGCGGTCTCAGCAACCTCAGCGGTGAAATACTATTCAATTTCTTTGTTGTATAGGCGGAGGCTGTTGGTTACAACCGATATACTACTAAAGGCCATAGCCAGAGCGGCCAGTATGGGATGAAGTTGGCGCAAGAATGAGGGAAATACGGGGAATGGGGCCAAGACTCCGGCCGCCACCGGTATAAGGATTATGTTATAGAAGAAGGCCAGAAAGAGGTTCTCTTTAACCGTAGAGATAGTTTTCTCACTTATATCTATGGCCCGCGATACCCCTATCAGGCTACCCCCGGCCAAGATTACATCACCCGTTTCTATGGCTACATCGGTACCTGTGCCGATGGCAAAGCCCACATCAGCCTGGGCCAGGGCGGGAGAATCGTTTATCCCATCACCTACCATCCCCACCTTTTGACCATCCTGTTGTAGTTCTTTTACCTTTAATGATTTTTCCTCCGGTCGGACCTCGGCAAATATTCTATCCACTCCAACCTCAGCGCCAATCGCCTCGGCGGTCTGGATATTATCCCCGGTAAGCATGACCACGGTCAGCCCCATCTCTTGCATCTTTTGTATCGCTTCTTTCGATTCCGGTTTGACAACGTCAGACAGGGCGATGATGCCCAATAAAGATTTATCTGTGGATAGGAGAATAACGGTCTTCCCCATAGACTGGAGTTGTTCTATCTGCGGCACAGCCCCTTTAATATCTATCCCAACCTGTCCAAACCAAGTAGGACGGCCGGCCATAAATATGCTCCCATCTATCTTCCCCGCAACACCTGCCCCGGCCGATGCCTTGAAATCGGTCGGCTCGGTTATGGCAATAGACTTTGATTCCGCCTCATTTACTATGGCCCGTCCAAGGGGATGTTCTGAACCCTTTTCGAGAGAAGCGGCTATTCTGAGGACTTCTTCTGAGTTGATAGCCGAATCGAGTGAAACAATATCGACAACGGTTGGTTTCCCCATCGTAATAGTCCCGGTTTTATCCAAGACTATGGTGTTCAATTTTGTGGCATTCTCTATAGCCTCGCTCCTCTTAAAGAGAACACCTTTTTCAGCCCCTTTACCGGTACCGGCCATTATGGCGGTAGGGGTCGCCAAACCGAGGGCACATGGGCAGGCGATGACCAAAACGGCAACCAGCCTTATCATTGAAGGAACAAATTCTCCGGTAATCCCAAGCCAGATGAAGAAGGTAATGACAGCCGTAACAATTACTACCGGAACGAATATTGCCGCCACCTTGTCGGCTAGAGCCTGAATGGGGGCCTTGCTCCCCTGCGCCTCTCTGACCAACTTTATAATATTGGCTAGGGCAGTCTCTTTACCCACCCGTGTAGCCTTAAATTTCAGGAGACCTTCTCCGTTGATTGTTCCACCGACAACCGTATCATCTTCCCCTTTTTCAACCGGCATCGGTTCCCCTGTCAGCATAGATTCGTCAACCGATGAACTGCCGGAAATAACAATACCGTCAACCGGAATTCGTTCTCCGGGACGGACAACCACGGTATCCCCAACCTTAACCATTGTTAAAGGTATCTCTCTTTCCGCACCATCCTCAACTATTGTGGCAATCTTCGGTTGGAGACCGATAAGTTTACGGATTGCTCCCCCAGTTTTTCCCTTGGTTCTAGCTTCCAAGAGTTTGCCTAGTTTAATGAGGGTAATAATTACGGCCGAGGTCTCAAAATAGACATGCCCCCCCAAAGATGGGATGAGTAGGATAGCCAGAGAATAAAAGTAGGCAACCGAGGAACCGAGGGCAATAAGGACATCCATGTTGGCGCTTCTGTTACGAAGACTTTTATAGCCGCCGATATAGTAATCAAGGCCGGTGTAGAACTGAACCGGAGTGGCCAGAAAAAGGAAAAACCAGTTGACCCAAGGGGCATACGACCATGCGCCAACCAGAGAAAAATCGCGGGACATGCTCAGCACAAAGAGGGGAAGGGTGAAGATAGCCCCTATGATAAATTTATGGGTTTGCCCCCTCACCTCCGCCTCGCGGGCCATCTGCTCCGCATCCTCTTCCTCAACACCATCATCCGTGACAACCGCCCCATACCCAGCCCCCTCTATCGCCGCAACGATGTCGCTGATGGTAGATAGGCCGGGGATATATTCGGCGTTGAGACGTTCGGTGGCGAAGTTGACCGAGGCACTAAGAACCCCGGCAACATTTAGGTTGACACTTTTTTCAGCGGTTATGGCACAGTTAGCGCAGGTCATGCCGGTAATGGGGAGCTCAACCTTGGCGGTGGCCACGTCATAACCTGATCTTCTGATATTGTCGACTAAGGTCTTGATGTTGGTTTTGTCGGGGTCAAAGAGTATGGAGGCCTCTTCGGTAGCAAAGTTGACATTCGCTTCGATTACTCCTGCCCCGCGCCTAAGCCCACGCTCGATAGTCATGGCACAATTGGCGCAGGTCATCCCTAAAACAGGTAGTTCGATTCTTCGTTCAGCCATGTCGGTATCCTTCTTTTTCCCTTTGTTTCTCACCTCCGGAAGTTGGCCAGGTTTTATGAGGGCAATAATTACGGCCGAGTGAGTGGGACGAGGCGTTTGGTGGCTAAGTTGACCTATGCGGCCAGAGCCTCGAAAACATTTACATTGCGGCGTTTATAACCCAGTTGGCGCAGATTATTTAGGCAAACTTGGCTTTAAGCTTTTCGATATCAACGTCATAACCTATTTTCCTGATATTCTCAACTAAGGTCTTGGGGGTGGTCTTTTCGGTATCAAAGAGGATAGAGGCCTCTGTAGCAACAAAACTAACAGTTACTTCGATTACCCCTTCGCCCCTTCTTAGGCCATTCTCTATGATGAGGGCACAGTCGACAGAAGTCATTCCCAAAATGGGTAAATCAATAATTCGTTCGCCCGTGACCGCTGGCGGTTTGACAGGGGCAGGGGTTTCGACAGACACAGGTTTGTCAACCGGGCGGGGAGGGATAACATCGGGCACCTTAATCTTGGCTGGAGGAATCTCCTCTTTAGGGGGCTCTTCCACGACGGTTGGGGGAGGAGCTTCTTTCTTCTCTTCCTCTTTCAAATACTCTTCCGGAACTACCGCCCCATATCCGGCCGCCTCCACGGCCGCAACAACATCTTTGATGGTCGAATAGCGGGGCATATATTCGGCGGTGAGAAGGTCGGTAGAGATGTTGACCGATGCCTCCAAAACCCCCTCAACTTTTTCAAGTACACCTTTTTCCACATTGTGGGCGTCTTCTTTGGTGTTCATACCGGTAATGGGCAATTCAATCTTGGTGTGGGCAACGTCATAACCTAATTGCCTGAGATTCCCAACTAGGCCCCTGATGGTGGCTTTTTCGGTATCAAAAAGGATGGATATCTCTTCGGTGTCTACGCTAACGGTTGCTTCAATTACCCCTTGTCTTCTTCTTACGCCTCGGGCTATATTGTTGGCAAAGCTAGTGCTACGGACCATTCCCAAAACAGGTAACTCAACGATTCGGTCAGCCACAGCCACCCCTTCCTTCTTTGTTGTTAGACTTTAAGCCGCCGGATAGTTTATATCCTCCAGCCGTTTCTTTATGGCTTCCAGCGTAGCAGGTTCCTCCCACTCAACAGTAATTGTTTTGTTGACAGGGTCCCCTTCGACGAGAAGCACTCCGGCCAGGTCAATCAACTCACTCTTTATAGCATTCACACAATGCCCACACGATATATTCGGGACTGAAAAAATATTTTTATTCATTATAGCATATCCAAATTATGGTTTAACCCCCAATTTGCCCAGTATCCACATAGCTGGACACCAATCTGTAAAGGCTGATTGAAGCAGGTTCGCGCCGACAAAGGCGGTAAACCAGAGCCAATTTTTATTCATATATACCGCCAGTAACAAACTCAACAAGACAAAAAACCCGGCCATCCCGCGTAATATTCTATTCATCATAATTTAGCTCCTACAAAATAATACTATTTTTATCAAATACAAGCCAACAGATATTTAGAAGGTATATCTAACCCTGGCATAAATATTTTTATTCTTTTCCATCCCCCCAAACTCGGTAATATAATCCTCACCCCAGGGGAGGTTGGCCCCGGTAGTAACCTTCCACTGGTCGGTTATATCATAACTGACACTCGGCCTGAAATAGCCGTCATTATCCGACGGAGAATAGAAGGTAAAAAGTGAGACCCGCACCGTCTGATTATTGAGCAATTTGGTAATCCTGTTGGTCAAAAGATGTCTATGCTCGTCCCAATAGTAGTCGTTGGGGAGGAGGGCCTCTTTATAGTTATCATAGTCGAGTTTCCTCTCGTACAGATATTGAAAACCAACCTTCAGGTCGCTGCCAAGATCAACCTCGTAGCCGGTCATAGCCTTGAAGGAAGAATTCTCTATCATCCTATCGGTTCCATCCGTATCCTCAGGTGATTCATAATATCCAACTTCAATATTACCTATGCCTCCGGCTATTGCCCCTCTGATACTCGCACCGTAGACATTAAGCTTCTGATAGTAGAGTTCCCTATTGGCCTCATCCAGATAACTGCGCGGATTTTTATCAAACCCCCTGAAGTAGTAGAAGGCAAACTCGTTCCCCCCCACATTCTTATAGACACGGGCTGCATACTCAGCATGGTTGATATCCTTGGTCGGTTCTACCAGAGTTCTCTCCGATTCCGTTCCGGCTATCCCCTGCTGAAAGCTGTCGAAGAATGAAAGCCTGTCCCCTTCCGGTATCGTATTCGGAGTAAAGTAGGGGATAGCTACCAGGTCAACATTGGCCAACGCTGGATAGAGAGAGGCCTTTAAGGCATAAGATGGTTTCTTCAGATACTCATCGTCACGCCCCGTAAAGAAGGAGATATAATCCTTCGGGAAGAGGTCGTTTATAAAAAGGTAATCCCCTGTCCCCCAGGTCAGCACCTGAAGCCCTGCCTTTAGGTCAACCATGTCGTGAGGGGTAAAAGCAAGGTTTAACTCCCTCAGCTCTACCTCAGTCTCGTCATCATTGTGCTGGTCAACAAGAAAATCACCTTTGAAGGATATAACTCCCCCCTTATCGGCCAGGTAGTTATCTCCGTCAAAATAGTATTGGGTCTTAAGCTGTCCCCTCTGCTCGGAGAGGTTAAAGTCTTCATGCTTGGTGCCGTCATCTTCAAGCTTATAGCCGTAGGCCGCCTCTAAAAAGCCATGAACTTCCGGTAGCTCTGCCTTGGCCACCCCCAAGGGGATAAGCCAGGCAGTCAGCGCAGCTATTACTATATTCTTTATCCTTACTGTACCCATTTTGCAGGCGCCCTCCTAAGATAGCGTTCGGCAAATACAGACTCATCCAGACCAACATTATAATCTATGCCGAGGAAGTCGATAGTTGTCTCCCCCCCTCTCAGGAAGTTTTTGGCGTGAGACTTAGTGACGGTTGGGATGCCTTCGATATCCTTCACCTCAAGGGCCTCAACCACACGTATCAGCTTACCCTGCCCATCATAATATTCAGCCTTCATCGGGATAAAATTGGCCTTATCTATCCAGACATAGTAGTAGGCAAACTCAACCCCTTTGCTATCCTTCGGGGTATTCTTGATCTTGTGTAGATTCCCCTCTGAACCGACAAGCTGATGATCATCCTCGTTGGTTCCGCGGCCCGATACATCCTCATAGACAAAGTGCGACCCGATAAAACTAGACCGTTTATCACTGGCCGCTATACGCTTGACGAGATCCAAGGCCGGTAGATACAACCAGCGGTCATCGTCCTGCCCAGGGTGTTTCCAAACCATAAAGACCATCTTGGCCACATCAGCCGGTTCTGTGAAGTAGACATAAAACTTCTGGTCTCCCCCATCCTTAATGTTGAGACGCAATATTCTAAACTCACGGACTCTCTCTCGCCCCTGAGAATCGGTAATGGTCATACGCACATCAGACTTACCGTCTTTTCCTGCATAATATGAGGCCAGGTTGGCCTTATTTATTATCTCGTTGGCGGTGAGCCCCTCCGCAAAGAGGGCTCCGCCGCCTATCAATACAAAACTTATAGCTATAACCGCTATTCGTCTAATTTTATTCATAACAATCCTCCATTTATTTAAAGATTAACCGTTAAACTAAAACAATTAAGCGCACCCTTTTCTGTTGGCAGAGAGGTAGCAGAGAGGAACTGAGGCAACCAGTATACCAATCACCACATAGATAACGGTCTGCAGGCCGACATTTGTATATCCCAAGAGGAGATAGGCAGCTACTACAGCTACAAAAGACCAGGTCAGCATACAGTGTCCCTTATTGCATCCAGCCGAGCTATCCAACTTGAGCAACAGATCCGGCCAGGTTGCCAGAACCGCAGGGAGAAGCAAGAGTGTTGCTAGTCCGGAAACGGCCATTATGGCAAACATGAAGAAGCCGACCGTGTTGTAAGGAACAAGCGGTGCCGCCAAGAGGGGCAAGAAGCCTATCGAAACAACCAGGGCATTCCTGATTATCGCCCTTCCGGGGCCCTTGAACATCTCATCGGCCGTGGCCTGCCAATCCTGCTTTTCCTTATATATTTCCACCGACCTCTCTATAAAGTGGATGGCGAAGTCTATCGAGAGTCCCAAGGTTAGGGCCGATAAAATCGCTACCGGCATATCATAATCCTTACCTATAAAACCAAGGGTGGCATATATAACCAATATAGTCACGGTCAAAGGTATCATCGATATTAAGGCCTTAACTGGCGACTTAAATAAGAACAACATCATAAAGAGAACAATAATCCAGCTTCCCAAGAAATTTTTTATCATACCGGTGACCATATTATGCTGCCAGACGACATTTATATAGGTCAGCCCGGCCCACTGGTGGCTTATCTCCATCGGGGCAGGATGCGTGGCCATATAATCCTCAACATATTCCACCACCTTAGACATATCCTTATTGTCACCGCTCTTAAGCTGCAGCCATATATTCACCTTGGAATAATCAGGCGTAGTCAGATGCCACAGGTCATCCGGCTTATGCGAATTCTCAAGAGAGATAATCGACTGGGCAATGGCAGCCTTGGTTTCGGGAATTACATTATTAATCCTATCCCCCCCTAAAAGTTCGTAATAGACCTTCTTAACCATGTCGGCCAAGGAGGTGGTCTTACCAACCAGACCGCTGGCCATCATGCTCTCTTGTAATCCCTCAACATAGGTAAGCATTTCAGGGTGTATAAATGCCTCAGCCGTTTTGTCCTTGGCCTCAACCACCAGGTAGGCCCCGTATGTTCCGGCAAAGTGTTCGTTCAAAACCCTGTCGGCCACCCTTATCGAATGATCCTTGTTGAACCAACGAACAGGGTTATCATTCACCTGTATATGGCTGATACCGTAGCCGGAGACAACCACCAAAAGTATGGTAGCGGCAAAGACCATCTTGGCATGCTTAATCGAAGCAACCTTAAGCCAATGCAAAACCTTGTTCAGGATAAACGCCCCCTCTTCCTGATTCTTCAAACGGCTTCTCTCGAATTTCCCAAAGTTTACAACCATTATGTAGGCAGGTATAAAAGTGATGGTTAAAACCCAAGCCAACATAACACCGAAGGCCACAAAGACACCGAATACCTGAACCGGAGGAATCGGTGAAAATGAGAGGGAGAAAAACCCAACCGCCGAAGTCAACGATGTGTAGAGCATCGGGGTAAATAGTTCCTTCATAACAAAGCTGATCGTCTTCCCCTTATCATTAAAATCAGGATACCTGTCGTAAAACTCACTCATGATATGAATCGAGTCGAGAACCGATATCGGCATAAGGAAGATAGGAATCATTGAGCTCATTATATGAACCGGGAACCCGAAACCGATTAAAAGACCCATCGTTACAATAACCGTAACCATGGCCACCAGCATCGGGGCAATAATCAGCTCTATCGACTTAAAGAAGACCCACATCAGAATAAAGATAACCAGACCGGCCAAAGGAGCCGAAATAGCCATCTGCTTAAACATCTCCGTCCCAAACTGGTCATTGGCTACCGGCAGCCCCGTATAATGAAACTCCTCGTCCCCCTTATACCGCTCAACAATCTTCTTTATCTCCAGGGTAACCTCATAGCTGATATCCTTCTGCCTGATAGGTACATAGATGGCCATCGCCTTCCCATCCTCAGAGACAAGCAGACCCTTAAACATAGGGTTATCCTCAGCCTCACTCCTTATATGTAGCGCCTCTTCTTCTGTCTTAGGCGGTTCCGGCATAAGCCAGTTAAAATGAACCGCACCTATGCCCGCCTGCTCAACATTATCCTTGGTGGAAGGGGAAATAATCTCTTCGGCTATAACACCGTCTAACTTCTTAATCTCCTCAGTTATATTGTAAATAGCCCCCAGAGACTTTACATTAAAGACCCCCTCGGGATGCTTATTGTTAACCACCCCGACAACAATCATGTCGTAGAGGGCAAACTCTATCTTCATCGCCTCATGGGCCACCCTGACAGGGGCAGTATGCGGCAGCATGTTTTCAGGGTCGGTATCCATCTTCACCTTGTAAAACTGACTCAAGGTAAGCACCACCATAAGGGCCGCTATAGTCAATATAAGCTTCGGCCTCTTAATGGAAAAATCTGTAATCTTTCTAAACATTTAAAATCTCCCTTTTTATATTAAACAAGATTCAATACAACCAATTATCTTCAACACCTCTCTATTCTTAATAGAATAGTAGACCACATTCCCCTCCCGTCGTGACTCAAGAATCCCCTTGCTCTTCATGCGGGTTAAATTTTGTGACGTAATCGACTGCTTCATCTGAAGGCTGTCCTGTATTTCTGATACAGACATTTCCTTATCTCTCAATATAGCGATAATCTTTAAACGATCCGGATGGGCTATCACCTTCATTGCCTCAGCCGCAAGTTTGTAACGTTCATCATCCATACTTAATTCCTTTCAAGTTGTGAAGACTTATTAAAGTATTAATATATGGTAATATTGTAATTGTTCTTTGTCAAGAGGGGATAGGGGAGATTTGAACTATATATTAACCACTAAACCACGAAACACACTAAAAACACTAAAAGACCCAACCTCTTGTCATTCCCCGATTTAATCTGGGAATCCACTTACCAAAAGATTTAGACAGGATAACAGGAATGGACCGGATGTTTTTCTGCTCCCCCTTTAGCAAGGGGGAAGAAGGGGGATTTGAAACTGTGAACACATTAAGCCCTTAGAATTTTTTTTGCTGTCATTCCCCGACGCGATCGGGGAATCCAGTTCTACCATCCCCTTCTCGCCCCCTATAATAAGGTCTTCTCATCCTTTGCCTCCTCCCCCCTCGCGGGGGAGGATTATGGTGGGGGAAAGGGGGGAGAG
>JAHJSF010000177.1 GCA_018830405.1 Nitrospinota bacterium
TCGAGAGATACAAACATTCGGTTCATGGGGAGACCCAAATTGTCGAGGTAGGCGCAGACAAACTTAAACATAACGGGAGGGCCGCAGACGATGGCGTAGGTATCGTTCGGGGTTATCTTTATTTCTTCGAATAGTTTGGTAATAAGCCCCACTCGCCCCTTCCAGTTCTTATCCCCCTTCTCCACTATCGTTAGGAGTTTATTGTGGTTGAGGGTGTCCCACTCATCATACTGGTAAGTGAAGAGGAGCTGATCCGGCGATTTTGTTCCGTAGAGGATATGGACGTCTTTATATTTGTCCCTATGTTCGTTTATCCAGAATAGGGGGGCTCTAAGGGGAGCCATCCCAAGCCCACCGGCGATTAGAAGGACATTCTTTCCGGTCATCTCCTCCATCGGGAAGGATGTTCCAAACGGCCCCCTTATCCCCACCTTTGTCCCGACCTTGGCTTGGTGGAGCATATTGGTGGTGCGTCCCGCCTTTCTTATGCACAGCTCAAGGAATTCCTTATTATTACTTGAGCTTGATATAGATATAGGTATCTCTCCGAATCCGGGAACCTCCAGCATCAGAAACTGCCCCGGCCTGAAACTAAAGTTTTGTCGTTCTTCCTTGCGCATGATGCGGATATGGAAGAGTTTTTCCTCTGTTGTCAGGTCGATAATATTTATAATCTCGCTTTTAAAAACGGCATCGGTGTTCATCAGGATATCTTTATTATTGAAATCGGGGGATGTGTTTATAAATGGTTCAAGATTAATATCCTGTTTCGGAAGTTCGTAGCTCATTATAGATTCTCCATTCTAAGGTCGTTAATGACGTCCTTTGGATTTATGTCGGCCAAACAGGCTCGTCCGCACCTGTTGCAGCCGACACATAGAGTCTCATCATCATTCTCGGCGAACCCCCTATACTGGTGATAATACCTATACTTTAATCGGTCGACCGATGTTGGTCTGAAGTTGTGCCCACCGGCCACCTTGGCGAAATCGACCAGGTTGCATGAGTGGAGCCGCTGTTCTTTACGCGACTCCAGCAGGTTGACCTCAATAGTCTCTTCCACCCCGTAACAATAACAGGTCGGGCAGACGGCCGCACAGGTCCCGCAGCTTAGGCATTTCTCCCCCCACTTTGTCCAGATGGGGGATTTAAATTCAATGTCGAGGAAGTTTTCCAAACCGGATATATCAACTTTCGTTTTAAAAGAGTTTTGGATGAGCTTTTTTCTCTCGATGAATTTTTTGTCGTCGGCCTTGGTTGGGTTGGCGGTCTTGACCTTTTTGAGGTAGTTGTAGGCCTTGGAGGAGTTGATGGAAATGTAATATTTATCCCCAATGTCGGAGCAGAACATATTAAAACCGGTTCTTATATCGTGGTCTTCGGGGGAGAGGCAGAAGGCATCGGGGAGAGCTTTATTGTCCATCCCAATAATGAAGGTATTCTTTCTTCTGGCGATATAGTAGGCGGAAGGGAAATGGCCGGTTACAAATATCTTATCCAATTTCACCAGACCGCTTATGTCGGAGGCTCTCGGCCCGATTAAAACCCTCGGGTGAACCCGATACTTTATCTCCTGTTTCCAGTCATTTCCCTCATACTTAAATTTGGATAGAGTTTCTTTGAAGGGGAGAAAGAAATTTTTTATTGAGGAGTAGCTCATGGTGTAATCAATCTCTATCTCATCGTAGGAGTGAACCTCTTCAAACTGGTATATAGGTTTGCCCTTGGTGTTTTTGGCTACTTCCACCGGGCCGAAGGTTGGATTTTCTTTTATTAGGAGGTTTACGAATTTTTTAAATTCGGGCTTGCTGATTGTCTTGTAGATCATTGTGCCTCTCCCCTGTTCTGTTTAGAGTAAAATATCAAAATAAAACGGGATATTGGTGCTTAATTGCCTAAATCTTGCTGTAGCCGACCGGCCTTTGATACGTCTGGCGTTGTCGCCAATCCTCGCCATAGGCTACAGCTATGGCTGTGGTTGTCTCCGCTCCATCCGCACCAAATTCTCGGTCTTAGTACTAACGCAGACTTATGCAACCAAACACTTGCTACTTTATTATTTCAACCGGAACGTCTTAATAGGTGTCGTTAAAAAAAGCTAAAGGCGAATAGCCTCCTGAACCTCTTTCATCGTTGCTTTGGCAATCTTTTGGGCCTTCAATGTCCCTTCATCAACAGCTTCCCAAACTTTTTCAGGTTTGGCAAGTATTAAGGAACGCCTTTCCTGCATCGGTCTGAGATATCTATTCAGATTCTCCGCCAGTATGGCCTTACAATCGGTGCAGCCTATCTCCGCCTTCTTACACGAGGCGCATATATTGGCTGTTTCTCCGGCAGGGGTAAATATCTTGTGGAAAGAGTAGACATTGCATACCTCAGGGTCGCCCGGGTCGTTTCTCCTGATTCTTTGCGGGTCGGTAACCATGGTGCTGACCTTCTTCTTTATCTCCTCCGGTGTGTCGGCCATCATTATCGCATTGCCGTAACTCTTGCTCATCTTCCTGTTGTCTGTTCCGAGTAGTTTTAAGACCTCAGACATCAGGGCCTCCGGCTCTACAAAGACATCCTTCTTATATATATAATTAAAGCGTCGGGCCACCTCGCGGGTCAGCTCAAGGTGAGGGAGCTGGTCAACCCCGACTGGAACCATGTTGGCCTTATACATCAATATATCGGCCGCCTGTAGAACAGGGTAACCGAGGAATCCGTAGGTTGCCAAATCTTTCCCCTTAATCTCCTCCATCTTCTCCTTGTAGGTAGGATTTCTTTCCAGCCAAGAGACGGGGGTAATCATTCCGAGAAGCAGGTATAGAGCGGCGTGTTCCGGTATGCGTGATTGGATGAATATGGTCGCCTTCTCAGGGTCAATCCCGGCCGCCAGCCAATCGACCAGCATATTGAATATATTATCCTTTATCTCGTGGGTATCTTCATAAGAGGTGCTGAGGGCGTGCCAATCGGCCACAAAGTAGTAACAGTCGTACTCCTCCTGCATAGCGACCCACTTATTGAGGGCGCCGAGAAGGTTTCCTATATGCAGCCTCCCTGAGGGCTGCATCCCGCTTAATATACGTTTCTTATCCATTTTTACAATTCTATACTCTTGTTATGAAAATTCCATAACAAACTGAAAAAAAGTGTAAATATCTTATTCCATATCCCCCTTTAAAATCAGAACATAGAATATGTCCTCTTAGAAAGGGAGGTTAGGAGGGATTTGAGCCTTTGCTCGAAATTTGTCTTGTTTGCCTATCCTCTTTGTATTAAGTTACTTATTAATCTATTAAGAAATATTTTTCAGATATATAAACTAAGATGTTACGGAAAAACTTCCTACCTGATAATACTCTTAGATGGAATATAATTTTAGGAGCTTTGAAGTGAAAAGAATATTGACAAAAAGGCTGTTATTTTATTCTCTAGGTTCAACTCGTAAGTGCAACTTTTTCTGTTAACATTGTCCTTGTTTTATAGAATACCTCATATGGTGTTCTATACCCTAACGTCTTACGTGGACGGTGATTTAATTTGTCCATTATATCCTTAA
>JAHJSF010000178.1 GCA_018830405.1 Nitrospinota bacterium
CCTATGATTGGTAAAATATGGCGGGAGTAGAGGCGGTACAGCTCTTTTATTATAGGGGCGGTGGGGTGTGAGAATTCGAGGATAACAAGCTTCCCTCCCTTACGGATTGTTCTCCCCATCTCCCCCAGGCCGACAGAAAGATTGGCAAAGTTTCTTACCCCAAAGGCGACTATGGCCCCGTCGAATATATTGTCGGCGAAGGGGAGAGAGTGGGCATCGGCAGCGGCCAGATTGATCGAATCGTTAAGGTCTAAACGCCCAACCTTGCCCTTGCCCAAGGCAAGCATCTCATAGGTTAAATCAAGGCCGGTTATCTCAACCTTTTTTGGGGACTGAGAGGCTATCTCTATGGCGATATCAGCCGTTCCGGTGGCCATATCAAGATACTTTTCCCCTCCGCCGTTGAGAAGGGTTTTCACTGCTACCCTTCGCCAGTGTTTGTCTCTCCGAAAACTTAATATCTCGTTGAGCAGATCGTATCGTCCGGCGATAGATGAAAAAATATCTTTAACCCTATTCTCTCTCATGGCCCTTTCAAGGTTTTGATTTATCCAGTTCGACTATGTTAACATACTCATCATCAATAGGTTGTAACCTTGAACAATTTCTTAGATTAGAATATCTTAAAAACGTAAGATAAATGGTGTAAGGAGACGCGGAAAAACAAGATGAGGAATGGTTCTCCCCTGAAAAAAAAGATATGGGCTACTGCCGGAGGTAAGGGGGGGACGGGCAAAACCGTTGTCACATCAAATATGGCCCTGCTCTTGGCCGAATTGGGACACAAGGTTATACTGGTCGATGCCGACCTGGGAAGTGCCAATCTTCACACCTGCCTCGGGGTAAGGCAGCCTGGTAAAACACTCTCCGATTTCATATTTTCAAAAGATGTCCCCTTAGAGTCTTTAGCCATAGATACCCCTTATCAAAATCTGAAGATAATAAGCGGGTCAAACGATCGGCTCAGTATCGCCAATATGCAGCATGCTCAGAAGACAAGATTATTGCGTCATATAGAAAAATTAGAGGCGGACTACATACTTATAGACCTTGGAGCCGGGACAAATTTTAATGTGCTCGATTTTTTTCTTAGATCAGATATGGGAGTTCTGGTTGTAATGCCTGAGCCGACATCGATAGAAAACCTATACCGTTTCATAAAAAGTGCAGTAATACGCATAATTAAAAAAAATCTCCCCCCCGAGGTATATAAAGATATAAAAATCTCGATAGATAGATATGGAACTAATCAAACTATGGACAGCCTTATAGAGGTTATAAAAGAGAAGGAGGGGGTTTTTGGATATAGGATAAAAGAAGAAATAGATAATTTTACCCCAAAGCTGATAGTGAACCAGATAAGAAGTAGTGAAGAGGCCATATTGGGTCCATCTATAAGCGAGATAACCCAAAAATATCTTGGGGTTCGTCTAGATTATATAGGACATGTTTCTTACGATGACACGGTTCACCTTGCAGTTAAAAACTTTACCCCTTTTCTATTGCATAGTCCAAATTGCAAGGCGTCTATAGAGATGAGAGTGGCCATGAAAAGATTGTTAGCGAAAAACACCCAATAACCGAGCCCTAAAAATGTCAAACTACTATGAAATAATAGGAATTTCGATTGAAGCCACAGATGCGGAACTGGAGGCGGCCTACCTAAAAGCTGTATCGGCCTACAAAGAAGGGTCTATAGCTGGATATGGGGCCATATCCGAAGAGTATAGAAAAGAAATTCTTAAGAATATAGAAACCGCCTTCAGCACCTTAAAAGATCCTGACAAAAGAAGAGAATATGACAAGGCCATCCTGCAGGCAGGAATTACAGAAGAACCTAACCATATCTCCCAGGAAGAAAAAAATCTTCCCCCAAAATCAAAAGAAACGGGCAGAGAAGGGGTTGTTCAACTGGTGCTGGATATTGAGGGGGGAGAGGCAAATAAAACGGAAGAGAACAAAAGTGGGGGTATTACCCCTACGAAATCGAACAATCAAACCTTGGACAATACAGATGCCTCACTTTACTCGGAACTAACCCACTTGAAGGTTGTGAGGGAATTGAAGGGGATTACCCTAAGGGATATAGCTAACGAAACGAAGATATCTGTCACCTATCTGAAGGCGATTGAAGAGGAGAATTTCTCAGAGATGCCGGAAGATGTCTATGCCCGAGGATTTATTAAAGCCTTCGCCAAACATCTTGGCCTCAACCCTGAAGAATTCATAGCCAGCTACCGCAGACATCAAGTTAAAGAGGAATAATCAGTATCTCCCCATAATGCAATAAAGATATTTAACTTCTTTTTCGACCTTCTATCTATAAATGCCGCTATAGAGCAGAAAAAAGCAAAGATAAACTAATCGTTTAGCTGACCACTGTTACATTTTCGGCGAACAGCCCCTTATCCCCTTTGGCAAGAGTAAACTCTACCGGCTGCCCCTCTTCAAGGGTGCGGTATCCCTCACCAA
>JAHJSF010000179.1 GCA_018830405.1 Nitrospinota bacterium
TAAACCAACCACCCCTGCCCCTCCTTAACCAAGGAGGGGAGTTCATTGTGAACAACCCCCTGCGCCCCCTTTGTTAAGGGGGAATGGGGAATACTGTAAATAGGCAAAATAATCCCCCTTACCAAAGGGGGATAGGGGGTTGTATATTGAGGATTGACGACAAAGCCGGGCAATGACAAAACAGACATTGCGACACAGTCTCTTAGGCCCCAATTAGGACCATGGTAATATTGTGCCCCTCCAGTTTTATCTCCTGCTCAACTTGGGAGACCTCCTTGATATCCTCCACCACCCTGGCCATGACGGCTTCCCCTAATTCCTTGTGGACTATCATACGCCCCTTAAAGAATATGGTTACCTTTACCCTATCCCCATCCTTTAAAAATTTTTTGATATGCTCTACCTTAAATTTGTAATCATGCTCCCCGATGGTCGGGGTCATCTTAACCTCTTTTACCTTGGCGGCCCTGACCTTCTTTTTCGATTCATGTTTCTTTTTGTCCGTCTTATACCTGAATCGGCCAAAATCCATTATCTTGCAGACGGGCGGGTCTGTATCGGGAGAGACCTCGACAAGATCCAACTGTCTGCTCCTGGCCTTATCGATAGCCTCCTGGAGAGGCATAACCCCGCACTGGGTTCCGTCAATATCTATGGCCATAACCTCTTTGGCCTTTATCATTTCGTTTATCTTATGTTTTTTAGCCAAACATCATCTCCTTATGTTGTTGAAAGTTTCCCCGCAATTAAATCCCCCGACATCCCCCTTAACAACCCCCTTTTGTTCCCCCTTTATTAAGGGGGATTTGAACAACTCCCCCGTCTCCTCTTTTACTAGGGGGGATTATTTTGCCTATTTACAATATTCCCCCTTAACAAAGGGGGGTAGGGGGTTGTAACTCTTCCTTAATCATGGCCAAAAATGCCTCGGGAGAGATAGTCCCCACATCTTCCCCCCCCCTCTTTTTGACGGCTATAAGGCCGGAGGTCTCCTCCTGCTCCCCGATTATCAGCATGTAGGGGACACGCTCCATACGGGCGTTTCTTATCTTAAAGCCTATCTTCTCATTGCGAAAATCACTCTCAACCCTAATCCCTTCACCAAGAAGGGTCTCCTCTATCTTTCGGGCATAGTCGTCCTGGCGGTTGGTGATGGTTAGTATCTTAACCTGAACGGGCGACAGCCACAAGGGGAAGGCCCCGGCATGATGCTCGATAAGACAGCCGAAGAAACGCTCCAGTGACCCGAGCAGGGCGCGGTGAATCATTACTGGGCGGTGGCGATTACCGTCTTCCCCGACATATTCCATCTCAAACCTGTCGGGGAGGTTAAAGTCGACCTGAATGGTGGAACATTGCCACATTCTGTCGAGACTGTCTTTTATCTTGATATCTATCTTAGGGCCATAGAAAACCCCTTCCCCTTCGTCCACCTCATAATCGACCTTGGCATCCTCAAGGGCGCCGCGCAACGCCTCGGTGGCCTTGTCCCACTGGGCCAGTTCCCCTACATATTTTTCGGGGCGGGTGGAGAGGAAGGCCTGAAATTTATCAAATCCGAAGGCGCGGAGCATCGCTATGGTAAAGTCGACCACTCGGCCTATCTCTCCCCTTAACTGTTCCTCCATACAGAAGATATGGGCATCGTCCTGGGTAAAACCCCTGACCCTGAGGAGACCGTGCAGAACCCCTGATTTTTCGTAACGGTAGACGGTTCCCAGCTCGGCCCATCTCAGGGGCAATTCCCGGTAACTTCTCAAACTGTTTTTGAACATCATTATATGGAAGGGGCAGTTCATCGGTTTCAGGATATATTCAGAACCTTCCACTTCTATCGGTGAGAACATATTATCCTTATAGAAACCGAGATGGCCGCTTATCTTCCAAAGGTCGCTCTTGG
The DNA here is from genome assembly GCA_018830405.1 of Nitrospinota bacterium. Classification (GTDB taxonomy): domain Bacteria; phylum Nitrospinota; class Nitrospinia; order UBA9942; family JAHJSF01; genus JAHJSF01. The sequence continues at coordinate 1,901 of JAHJSF010000179.1, forward strand.
CGATATGGGGGCTGTAGACTATCTTGTAACCGCTTTTGTAGTGCTTGTCCCGCCAGAAGGTCTCTATAATATGGCGTATCATCGCCCCGTTGGGGTGCCACTGGATAAGCCCCGGCCCGATGGCCTCGTCTACGCTGAACAGGTCAAGCTCTTGGCCGAGTTTGCGGTGATCCCTCTGTTTGGCCTCTTCCAGGCGGTTGAGATAGGCCTCAAGCTCTTCGGCGGTGTAGAAGGCCGTTCCGTATATCCTCTGAAGCATCCTGTTTTTCTCATCCCCGCGCCAGTATGAACCGGCTACGCTGAGCAATTTAAAATGTTTTATCTGGCCGGTCGATTCAAGGTGAGGCCCGGCACAAAGATCGGTAAAATCATCCTGGGTGTAGGTGCTTATCGGGGCATCAACTATATCGGCGATAAGTTCGAGCTTATAGGTCTCCCCCTTGGCCAAGAAAAACTTGGCGGCCTCTTCCTGGGATAATTCTTTTCTGATGATAGGGCTGTTCCGTTTGGCTATCTTGCGCATCCTCTTATCTATCTTGTCGAGGTCAGCGGCGACGAATGGAATCTCTCTGTCAAAATCGTAATAGAATCCGTTGGCAATAGACGGGCCTATGGCCAGTTTAACATCGGGGTATAAATCTTTTACGGCGTGCGCCAAGAGGTGGGCTGAACTATGGCGTAATATGTCTAAGTCTTTTTCTGGCATAATTTTTAATTTAAGAGAGGGGCCGCCGCAAGCGGGGGCAACTCTCAACCTCACCAATTAATTCTCCGCTCCTAAGCAGCGGGGACAGAGGGAGGTAAAGGGTAAAGCTAAACTCCTTTAAAAAGTTTCTGCGTTAATGGTAGGCACGGGCGGTTTCGAACCGCCGACCTCTTGCGTGTCAAGCAAGCGCTCTCCCCCTGAGCTACGCGCCTCTAGTTACTAAGGAGTTCATAAGTAAGACTACACGATTGTCATTCCCCGATTTAATCGGGGAATCCAGAAAAGACACTGGATGCCCGCTTACAATCTGCGGGCATGACGGACTTTTTTTATGTATCCTTACTAATGACCGTATTAGTAAATAAATCAAACGAAGTTATAATTCTATATAGACCTCGCTAAAAGTCAAGCTTGATGGGGAAGTTCATTACAACCCCCTATCCCCCTTTGTTAAGGGGGAATAAGGGATGGGCAAGACACCAAAAGGAAAGAGAATTAATACTCTTCAAAAACACCCATGTTTCTAAACTTCTTCTTTCTCTGGGCGACCATCTCTTTGGGGTCAATCTTTCTCAGTTCATTGAGATGTCTTCTGATAGCCCTTCTCAATATAGAGGCTGCCAAAACCGGGTCTCTATGCGCTCCTCCTATAGGTTCCTTGACAATTTCGTCTATGACCCCCAATTCCAAGATGTCCTTACTGGTAAGACGGAGTGTCTCAGCCGCCTTCTCAATCATTGTGCAGTCATCCCAGAGGATAGCCGCACACCCTTCGGGGGAAATAACCGAGTAGACCGAATACTCAAGCATCATTATCCGATCTCCGACACCAAGGGCCAAGGCACCGCCGCTTCCCCCTTCGCCAATCAGGGTAACGACTATCGGAACCTTAACCGATATAAGGTCGAACAGGTTGGCGGCAATCGCCTCAGACTGTCCCCTCTCTTCGGCCCCCATGCCAGGGTAGGCCCCGGGGGTATCAAGAAGTGTAATAACAGGTTTGTTGAACTTTTCGGCCAACTTTATGAGGCGCATCGCCTTTCGGTATCCCTCAGGATTGGATGAGCCGAAGTTACGGTTCATCCTTTCGGTCAGGTCGCGCCCCTTCTGGTGGCCGATAATCATAACAGTTTCACCCTCGAATCGGGCGAAACCTCCCACTATAGAATGTCCCATCCCAAAACGGCGGTCCCCCTCCAGTTCCACAAAGTCTGTGGTCATATGCTGTACATAGTCGAGGGTGTAGGGACGCTCGGGGTGTCTGGCCAATAAGGTCTGCTGCCACCCGGTCAGGTTTTTAAAGGTAGCGTTCTTAAGCCTATTGGCCTTTTTGTGCAGTTTCTTTATCTCGGCGGAAAAATCAATGTCCGGTTTCTTCGAAACTGTCCTTAATTCGTTGATCTTCTGCTCTATCTCTATGATAGGTTTTTCAAAATCTAAATATTTTTCAGCCATCTTTTTGCCTCGTTATTAATGTTCAATGAGAGCATATATTCGCCGGTTTGGCAAGGGGGAAGGGGAACCATGTGTAGCGAGCAGATAAACTGTCCTCATCTGTAGCACATCAATTGTCCGGTTATTATTATAATGTATGGCCAGAGAAAGGAGGGCTATACATGAGACGAACGGAGATACTGCAGGAGGTTCGGAAGATGAGATTTGAAGA
>JAHJSF010000180.1 GCA_018830405.1 Nitrospinota bacterium
TCTCTCTTCTATCGCTCCGGTTATGGATAGCCCTGGCCACCAGCTCCTTCCCCACTCCGCTCTCTCCAAGGAGGAGGATGTTGCTTGAGGTTGCGGCCACCTTCTCTATCTGAGAAAAAAGACTTCTCATCTTAGCACTCTTCCCTATAATCCCCTCAAACTGATACCGGCTCTTTATATTATCTTTAAGGAGCAGGTTTTCGTCTAAAAGCTTTTTCCGCTCAACCGCCTTATTTATTACCAGCTTGACATGATCAACATCAAACGGCTTGGAGATATAATCGTAGGCTCCAAGTTTAATCGCCTTAACGGCAGTTTCAGTATCGGCGTAGGCCGTCAGTAGAATGATAGGGGTATTAGGCTGTCTCTTCTTCGCCTCGGGCAAAAGAGCTATCCCCCCGATGACCGGCATCTTCACATCGGAGAGGATAAGGTCAAACTCCTCCTCATCCATCAGGTGAACAGCGATTGAGCCATTAGCCGCCTCCTTAACATTATGCCCCTCCCTCTCCAGCATAATGGTCAGAAACTCCCGCATGCTCCTCTCATCATCAACTACAAGGATGTTACCTTTGGTTGTTCCAGACACAGCAGCCCCCTAACTGAAAATATAATTTAAAAATAGAAGAGAGATTCCTATACACCAAGAAGTTCACCATAAACCGTATAATCTCTATCATTAAAAAGGACAAACCTAACCAGCTCTATATCATCATGCAGGTCAAGATAATCGTCAACGGCCTCAATCGCTATCGGCGCGGCCTCCTCAATCGGATAACCATATATCCCCGTACTTATAGAGGAAAAAGCAACGCGCTTTATCCCATTATCGGAAGCAAGCTTAAGACTGTTACGATAGGCAGCCGCCAGAAGGTCGGCCACTACCTTACTTCCATATCTATAAACAGGGCCAACCGTATGGATAACATACCTGGCCTTCAGCCTCCCTCCGGTGGTAATCCTCGCCTCTCCCGTGGGACATCCCCCTATCCTTCGGCACTCCTCCAATATCTTGGGGCCGCCGGCAGTGTGAATCGCCCCGTCAACTCCGCCTCCGCCGAGGAGTTTATTGTCGGCGGCGTTGACTATAGCCTCAGTATCCTGAAGGGTAATATCCCCTTTAACCATATCTATTCGGCCGCCAAGATAAGTACCCATAATCTTTTCCTTAACAATTCAAAATAAAACAGGGGCTGGAAGGTTTCATTATAATACAATCGGAACAAATCGATAAACCGTATATGAGAATTAAAAGTCGAAGACCACCCCTTCCCCCATACGCCATCTCTCTTTTCTCCCATATGTCATTTTGAGAAGCTTGCGACGAGAAATCTCTTGTTGTTAGCCTTAGATCTCTCCCTACGGTCGAGATGACAAGTTGACCATATATAGACATTAAAAGCCGAAGGCAACCTCCCCCTTCCTCCGCCATCTGATTTTTAGGCTTGGGATTTGGGCTTTAAAGAAAAAGCCTAAAACCCCGCGATAAAATTTACAGAGCGGCAGAAAAAAGTAGACCGAGGCGCGACGAAGGAGAAGAGTGAGGCGTATTAAACATACGCCGTAACGATGAGCCGAGGATAAACAAAGGGCTACAAATTTATGCCGCTCTGGAGGCAGGCGGCTGGCTTCTTTTCTTTCTTTTCTTGTCTACACAAGAAAGTAAGAATAAATGGTATAATTTCTCCATGAAAATCCTCCTAACCAACGATGATGGGATAGGGGCCAAAGGTCTCCAAGTCCTCTATAGCGAACTGGCCAAATTCGCCGATGTCTTGGTCGTTGCCCCCGAATCGGAACAGAGCGCCGTAGGGCACGCCATAACCTTCCTGACCCCACTCAGAATTAAAGAATTTAGTCTAAACGGCAACTTCTTCGGACACGCCATAACCGGCACCCCGGCCGATTCCGTTAAGATAGGGGTTCAATCGATTGCCAAAAAACCGATAGACCTAGTCATATCAGGGATAAACCTTGGGGCCAATGTCTCCACCAACATCATCTACTCAGGCACTGTCTCGGCCGCCACCGAAGGGACACTCCTCGGATATCCCTCCATAGCCGTTTCACTCGATACATTTGTGAAACCGGACTTTCAACCGGCAGCCAGATTTACCGCCAAACTGGCCAAATATATCTACGAAAATGGGCTCCCCAAGGGGAGCTATCTGAATGTTAATGTCCCCCACCTCCCCGAGGATAAAATCAAAGGGGTGGCTGTTACCAAGATGGGGAAATCAATATACAGAGATAAGTTTCATAAAAGAAAAGACCCGCGCGGAGTCACCTACTACTGGCAGGGGGGGGATATGATATACGACGAAGACGAGGCGGAAGACGCCGACAACCGTTTGCTTAAGAAGGGGATGATATCGGTAACCCCAATCCACTACGACCTGACCGACTACGGTTTCTTTGAAGAGATGAAGGGGTGGAAGTTTTAGTTTAACCCCTTTAACCGCTGACTATTTGGGCCTTGAGCGATTTCATAATATCGGCAAAGGTGGGGAAGGTGATATTGACCGCCTCGGCCCCTTCAACAATCGTCTCCCCAGAGGCGGCCATTCCGGCTACAACCTTTCCTATTTCAGGTTGTTTAGTCGTCTAAGAGCCAGCATATAAGATGCTTTATTCGGATATTGTTTAACCTTTATTTCTAAAGATACGATTGCTACGTCTATATCCGCCCCCTTTTTAATAAGGAGCTTTGCCATTTCCGTGTGCCCCCCCATTGCCGCTGACATCAATGGGTTCGGGCCATACTACTCCATTTATATCCGCCCCTTTTTCAGGGGGGCTTTACCTCAATAAAGTTCTTACACAACTCCCTGATCCAACATCGCGTTAGCTACTTTTATAAACCCACCGATATTGGCCCCTTTTATGTAGTTGATAAAGTCACCCTCTTTGCCATATCTTACACAGGTTTCATGAATGCCAATCATTATCTGATGGAGTTTTTCATCAACTTCTTCTCTGTTCCAGCTCATCTTCTGGCTGTTCTGAGACATCTCTAAGCCACTGGTAGCTACTCCCCCGGCATTGGCAGCTTTGCCTGGACCATAGAGAATCTTTGCCTTCAGATACACTTTTACTGCCTGAGAGGTTGAAGGCATGTTAGCTCCCTCACACACAGCAATACAACCATTCTTAACCAGAGTTTCAGCGTCTTTTTCGTCGATTTCATTCTGAGTAGCAGAAGGAAAAGCTATATCACACTCAATCCCCCAAGGTCGCTGGTTTTCATAATATTTCACACCATACTGCTGAGCGTACTCCTTCAGCCGTCCTCTTCTTACATTTTTAAGTTCCATAACCCAGGCTAATTTTTTCTCATCTATACCGTCAGGGTCATGAATAAACCCGTTAGAGTCGGACAAAGTAACTACCTTAGCACCTAACTGATTTAATTTTTCTACTGTGTACTGAGCAACGTTTCCTGACCCGGAAACCGTACAAACTTTTCCTTCTATAGATTCGTCTCTCGTCTTTAACATCTCCTGAACAAACTATACACAGCCATAGCCGGTTGCTTCCGAACGAATTAAACTTCCGCCCCAACTAAGTCCTTTACCGGTGAGCACGCCGGTAAACTCGTTCCGTAATCGCTTATACTGCCCAAATAAGAATCCGATTTCTCGCGCGCCTACTCCGATGTCGCCAGCAGGTACATCAGTATCCGGGCCAATGTGTCGTTGTAGTTCGGTCATAAAACTTTGGCAGAATTTCATTACTTCGTTATCGGATTTACCTTTAGGGTCAAAATCCGCACCCCCTTTACCGCCGCCCATAGGGAGAGAGGTGAGGCTGTTTTTAAAAACCTGCTCAAAAGCAAGGAATTTCAAAATAGCTAAATTTACTGTGGGGTGAAACCTCAAGCCTCCTTTATAAGGACCTATAGCACTATTCATCTCAATACGATAACCCCTATTTACCTGAATCTCCCCTTTATCATCTACCCAGGGAACGCGAAATATAATTACCCTTTCCGCCTCAACAATTCTTTCCATTATTTTGGCTTGTTTATATTTGGGGTTTTTCTCAATGAAAGGCATTACTGATTTAACGACTTCATCTACTGCCTGATGAAACTCCGATCCACCCGGATTCTTGGCAATAACTTTTTCCATGAATTGTTCTGTGTTCATCTTACCCTCCTTACCCTCCTATTTATCAGCAGTTGCGCAATTCTTATCCGGGTCTAACGCCCCGGCTAAGTAGAACCTTGTAATTTCTTACACCCTTGTGGTTTTGAGTTTTGGGTTTATTGAAAGGTCTTCAATCTTTTCCAATATCCGCTCTGCTACGATCAGCGGTAAACCCTGCGTCTAATCTTCCTCCGAAATAACAGACGTGTCAAAACTATTTAGAAATGTTGTCAAAACTATCTGATAATGTCCCCTTGGAATGGGTAGTAACATGCGGTCTCATAAAGGAGGCCTACATTATGGGGAAAATAGTGATGAGTGATAAGGAACGCCGGAGGTTGGGTGTAATAGTAAGGGTTGAGTCAGGAGATTTAAAGCTTAGTGATGCATCTGAGATTCTCGGGGTCAGCTATCGCCGGGGGAAGAGGATACGTAAGCGGTATCAGGAGGAAGGGGATATTGGGTTGGTACACAGAAGGAGTCGTAATTCTCGCAAAGAAAATCCCTAAAGAGTAGGGGATTGTTTTGTAGTATTCTCCATGCTCTCAGCGTCCTCAGCGGTTAGAGCAATATTATTTAGACTCTGCTTACCCAATAACCCGGTTCTCTATGCAAATCCATAACCGCTAATATAAATATTTCTTCTCCGTCTTCGGAATAAATAATTCCGTAGGGGAACCTTCTAACCAAAGACCTTCTTAGGTGTTCTGCAACAACAGGCCACGCCTTTGGATATAACATTACCAACTGAATTGTAGAATAGACCTCCAGTGCAAAGTCCCTCCCTAACCCTTCTTCGCACTTCTCATAATATTCAACAGCTTGGCGAAACTCGGCCTCCGCTTCAGGGTGAAATAAATATTTCATTAAGGAATTTTATTCCAAATTTTCTCAAATACTTCCTCCCCTGGGATAGTCTTTACTTCTCCCGAACGAATTTCCGCCAAACGCCTCTTAGATACCTCAACCCACTTTTTTTCTATCTCTGATTCCGGCTGGTTGAGGCTCTTCAAAAGCAGGTCGACAAACATTGTCCGATCCTCAACCGGTAGGGATATTACCTCGGCTATCAAGTCTTTTGTCTTCATAATTTCCTCCGCTAATTACTATTTTAAGATTAGCTCGGCTTTGCCTTTTTCAAATATTCCTCAAAAACTCTTTGATGTCAATCTCCGCATCCTTCAGAGTGCCTTTTAAGGTATATCTATCAATCTCGTCATGATATGGAAAAACAATCTTTACCCCATCTGGATGTTTCATCTTTACATGACTGCCTTTCCTATGAATTTCTCTAAACCCCATTCGTTTTAATGCTACCAAAACCTCTCGCCCTGATAACAACGGAAGTTTCATACCGCCACTTCATAAAGTTTGTGGCTTTCATCTTCCACCAACTCTTCATCTGGTTCTAAATATAACTCTATCGCTTCCCGAATATTTTTTAGTGCTTCTTCCTCAGTTTTCCCCTGACTCCAGCAACTCTTTAATGAGGGACAACGTGCTATAAAATAACCGTTTTCACCTTTTTCCATTGTTACTTTTATTTTCATTTCTTTGGCCCTCCTGACAGGATTTATTAATATCAGTAACCTATCATTTCCAGGAGAGTTTTGCAAAACTTCACTTATTGTCGTATGAGGGGGGGAAGAGGGGAGAGAGGTCTGGTTTTAAGGGGGATAGTAGAACTGGATTCCGCATCAAGCATGCCCTCGAATGATTTAATCGGGGGTGCGGAATGACGGTAAAAAGGGTTGCGACAAAGTTAACGTTTAAATACGGCCTGGTATTACTCGCTTACTATTTGGGCCTTGAGCGATTGCATAATATCGGCAAAGGTGGGGAAGGTGATATTGACCGATTCGGCCCCTTCAACAATGGTTTCCCCTTCGGCGGCCATTCCGGCTATAGACATTGACATGATTACCCGATGGTCTCCGTGACCTTCTACCTTAGTTCCCTGAAGCTTGCTCTCCTTTATTATCAGCCCGTCAGGGAGTTCTTCAATATCACCCCCCATCTTTTTAAGTTCTTGGCACATAACGTTTATCCGGTCGGTCTCCTTAAGTCTGGCCTGTGGGACATTTTTAAGAATGGTTTGACCTGAGGCGAGGCAGCCGACAACCGACATGATAGGGAGGGCGTCGGGGGTATCGTTCATATCTATCTCTATCCCCTTCAGTTTTCCCCCTTTGACCCTTATCCCTTCGGTGGTAATCGATATATCTCCCCCCATGGCGGTCAGGTATTTGATAATTTCTTTATCCCCCTGGGTATCGTTCATATCAAGCCCCTTTATCAGGATATCTGTCCCTTCAAGGACGCAGGCGGCCAGGAAGAAGGAGGCGGAAGAGAAGTCGGCCGGAATCTGGCGTGAGAAGGGTTTATATTTCTGCCCCCCTTTGATGGTAAATCTTTTATATCCGTCTCTCTCGTAGGCTATCCCTTCCGATTCAAGCCAGTTGAGGGTAATTTCAACATATGGTTTTTCATTAAGCTGATCTACCAGTATCTCCGAGTCATTGTCTGCCAGAGGGGTGTTTATAAGGAGTGAGGATAGAAACTGTGAGGTTACACCGCTTACACTTGTACTCCCCCCACTTATTTTCCCTTTAACTTTTACCGGCAGATAGCCTTCTTTGCCAAGGTAAGATATTTGGGCGCCAAGGTTATTGAGGGCATCTATGAGTGACCCCATCAGGCGCGACCTAGTCTGCTCATCTCCGGTTATAATTACCTCCCCTTCCCCGAGAGAGGCCATCCCGAGGGCGAAGCGGGCGGTTGTGCCTGAATTACCCACGTCGATTGTGTCGGCAGTTAGACTAATCTTCCCCCCTGTCCCTTCAACTATCCAATCAGCCCCTTCGGTTATTTTGGCCCCGAAGGAGCGGCAGGCATTAAGGGCAGAGATGGCGTCGGCTGAGACAAGCGGTCTGGCTATCTTGGATATCCCTTCGGCCAGAGAGGCTATAAATAGGGCCCTTATGGTATGCGATTTTGACCCGGGGATATATGTCTCCCCCCTTAATATTGATTTTTTTGTTTTAAACCTCAATCTTCTTCTCCATCTGTTTGACGTGAAAGATATATAGCCAACCCCAAACCGGACAAAATCATGGCCGCCGAGAGTATCTGCCCCATCGAAAATGTTCCGAAAAATAGTCCCAGATGGGCATCAGGCTGACGGAAATATTCTATAAAATATCTGGCCAGACCGTAACCAATAAGATAGAGGGGAATCATCATCCCCCGTTTAAGTTTTATCTTCCTGATACTCCAGAGTATAGCAAAGAGAACTACCCCCTCAAAAAAGGCCTCATAAAGCTGCGAGGGATGGCGGAGAGAAAAACCGGGAGCTAGGGGAAAACGCATCCCTATCGGTGAGGTGGTTATCCTCCCGTAAAGTTCTCCGTTTATAAAGTTACCAAGTCTCCCAAAGGTATATCCAAGGGGGATGGCCGGTATAAATAGGTCGGCTATATCGAGAAAGCTTAGCTCTGTTTTTCTGATGTAGAGCCAGGCGGCCAATATTACGCCGATAAAGCCCCCATGAAAAGACATCCCCGCTATGCCAACAAATCTAAAACCGCCCGAAAATGTAAAGGGGAGAAATATTTCAAGTGGGTGGAGGAGGTAATATCCGAGGTCGTAGAAGATAACATAGCCTAATCGGGCGCCGATAATGATCCCTATCATCATATTGGCCGATATGTCCCCAACCTGCCCCTTGGAGACCTTAAAACGTGGCTCATCTTTGAGCCGATAGAGGACAAGGAGGTATACAAGGGCGAAGGCTATAATATACATCAGCCCGTAGTAACGGATGGTTATTGGCCCTATTTGGACGAAAACAGGATCCATCTTTGAAGGCAGGTTTTGCCAGCTATGCCAGAAGTTATCCAATATCTTATATCTCCCTTATTTGTCGAACCTTCTCATCCTGATATTCAGGAGAAGCCCTATCGTCAAGAAAGAGGTTATCATAAATGACCCGCCATAGCTCATAAAGGGGAGGGGAATACCAACCACCGGAAATATGCCCATGACCATGGCGATGTTGATTATTATGTGAGAGGCCAGGAGACCCACCGCGCCTGCAGCCATCAAGCCCCCCGACATATCCTTGGCCTGGTAGATAATATCCACTCCTTTTAATACGATGGTCAGGTATGCACCGATAAGGATAAATATGCCGACAAAACCCATCTCTTCGGCAAAGACAGCGAAGATAAAGTCGGTATACCTCTCGGGGAGGAAGTTTAGCCTACTCTGGGTTCCGTTTAGGAGCCCCTTCCCGAAGAGCCCTCCGGAACCTACGGCTATCTTAGATTGAATAATATGATAACCGGCTCCAAGAGGGTCTATCTCCGGATTTATCAAAGTCAATATTCTGAGCCGTTGATAGTCTTTAAGCAAAAACCACATTAGAGGCGCGGCTATGAGCCCCACAACAAATAGTATTTTAAGCGATCTTGGCTCTACTCCGGCCACAAGGCAAACCGAGACAAATATTAACATCAATATTATGGCCGTTCCGAGGTCAGGCTGTTTGGCAATAATCAGAAAAGGGATAAGGACAATAATAAAGGGGGTTATAAGGGCATGTAACGGATATGGCCCCCCCTCCCTTCTGCTATTGAAAAATTTAGATAGAACTATAATAACCATAAACTTGGCCAGTTCCGAGGGTTGAAAGGTTATAATCCCTATATCTATCCACCTGCGCGCCCCTGATATCTTTTTCCCATAGATATGGACCATAATAAGAAGAATAATCGTTATTATATAGAGCGGGTAGGCAAAGCTCTCAATGGTACGGTAGTCGAACAAAAGGACAATGGTCATCCCTGCCAATCCGTAGAGGAGCCATCTGGCCTGTCTCAGGTAAAGGTAGCTCCCCGACCCGCTCCCCGTCAGGCTGTACATAATTATTACGCCGCACAGGCTAACGGCAAAAACGAGTAAGAGAAGAACCCAATCAAAACTGCCTATAAATTTTTTATCGAATATTGTTTTTTTCATCTGTTACCATACTGTTAAGTTTTTCAGGGTAAAGCTCAAAATACTTTTTCACTACATCCCTGAATATCGGGGCAGCGAATTCCCCCCCATGTCCGACATTTTCAACAAGGACAGCTATGGCTATCTTGGGTGATTCGCTGGGGGCATAACCTATGAACCAGGCATGGTCCCTGAACCTATAGGGGACGTCCTCCATCTTTTCTCTCTTGGCCTTAAGGGCAATTACCTGGGCGGTACCTGTCTTACCGGATACATTTATCCCCTGTATGCGGGCCCTCCCTGCTGTTCCCTCCGGGGAGGCGACTACACCCCTAAGACCCTCCTTTATTATCGATAGAGTATTTGGCGAAAATCTCATATCCCCTATCTTGGCCGCCTCAATCTTCTTAACCAGAGTCCCATCCTCCTTTTCAATTCTATCAACCACCTTAGGTTTTAATAAAACACCATCATTGGCAACACCTGCTATCATAACAGCCAACTGGAGAGGGGTAACCAGGTTGTACCCCTGTCCTATGGAGGCCGATATCGTCTCCCCCACAAGCCAGGCACGCCCCCTGTTTTTTTCCTTCCACTCGGTAGAGGGGATGAGCCCCCCCTTCTCCCCATCAAGGTCTATCCCTGTAGGTTTACCAAGTCCCATTTTCAGGGCATATTCATGCATCTTATCTATCCCGAGCTGGTAGCCCGTCTTATAAAAGAAGACATCGCAAGACTGGATAATGGCCCCTTTGATATCAAGCGTTCCATGGCCGCTATCCTTCCAACAACGGTATCTTCTCCGCCCAAGCCTGAAGTATCCGGGGCAATCGTTGGCCGTTTTTTCCGTTATAAGACCCTCCTCTAGGGCTGCCGCAGCCGGAACAATCTTGTAGGTTGAACCAGGTGGATACGTTCCTTGAATGGCCCTGTTTTGGAGGGGTTTCATCTCATCGTTTATCAGTTTTGACCAGTCGGCCCAAGATATTCCACCGGCGAAAACATTAGGGTCAAAGGCCGGCTTGCTGACCATCGACAAAATACCCCCATCTGTTAGGTCAATGGCTACAAGTACCCCATTATTATCACCAAAGAGCCGTTCCGCCTCCTGCTGTAATTCAATGTCTATTGTCAGGACAACATTGTCCCCCGGCTCCATGCTCTTCGAACCTATATTTTTAATCGGTCGACCCATCACATCAACCTCAACCAAGTTAGTTCCATCCTTCCCCCGCAGGAATGGCTCGTATTGTTTTTCTACCCCATACTTACCAATATCCTGCCCGAGGTAATAATCGGCATAGGCTGGGTCGGCAACCTGCCGTTTGGATATCTCTCCCATATAACCGACCAGGTGGGCCAAAGTATCATTGTAAACATAGTTCCTCATGGGATCGGCAACAACATATACCCCGGGGAGGCTGTTTTTGTTCTCCTCTAAAATGGCGAGATTGTCCAGGCTCAAATCCCTTAAAATCCTTACCCTGTCAAAGGGGGAGCGGGCCGTCTCTATCTTTTTTTGCACCTTGTCCGTGGGGGCCGATAGCCTGTTCGATAAAAAGTCAAGAAAGGCCTTCATATCCTTAAGGTCCTCAGGGACAACCCCTAAGTCAAAGGATGCCCTATTGTTGGCAATATCGCGTCCCCGGCGATCCAGTATCTTCCCCCTGATAGCCTTAACCGGGATAATTCTGAGCCGATTATTTTCCGATAGGCGGGATAACTCATCCCCCCTTATTATTTGAAGATGCCAACCGCGAAGTATAATAAGAAAAAAGAAGATGATGATCACTATAACCAGGTAGGGGAGGCGTTTTCTGGCCTCACTCATCAATACTTCGTCTGACTTTCCTAATCTCATATCTTAGAAAATCTTTCCTTAAGAAGGATATATTTTGAGAGCCCGCTTTTAATGGCAAAAAAGAGGGGGGGGACAAAGAGGGCATTGTAAATTATGATCAATGTGAGCCTTCCCCATAGAAGCTCCCCCCGGGCCAACCAGAGGGCGTTTGTCAAATAGGCGGACAGGAACGCATCCGCAACAATAATTATGAAAGAAATAATATATCCGGCTAAAAAGTCTTCACTGTAAAATATCTTTTTCAGGATTATAATCGCAACAACCGTCAGGCATTTTGTTGTGGCCTGCAGGCCGAAAAAACCATGGGAGAGGGAATCCTGAATTATCCCGAATGTAAATCCAACAGACATCGCATCCGCATCGTCCATGTAGAGGGCGGCATACATCACTACAATAAGCGGCAGGTCAGGCTTTACCGTCGCTATTTGTATATAGGGAAGAAGGGTTGTTTGAACAACCAGCGTCAGAAAGGAGAAGAAGATAACGGCCAGAGCAAATAACATATCCCTAATTCCAAGGTAGAGGTCTCGAGCCGAGGGAGACAAAAACCTCCTCAAGCCTATTCAGGTTGGTTGAAGGGGCTATACGTACATTCTTAAACAGCCCCACCCCATCGTCAGAGACCTTGATAACTTTCCCTATTATCAGCCCCTTCTGTACCACGCCCCCCATTCCCGAGGAGATAATAATATCCCCTTCACGCACGTCGGAATCAATAGGAAAATAATTCATCTCACAGTACCCTTGGTTGACTCCGGCCACTATTCCCCTGTCGCGGCTCCTCTGAACAAGGGCATCCACGGAACTCCTGGCATCGGTTATAAGCATAACCTTAGAATAGCCGGGGGTAATCTCCACAATCCTGCCAACCAGACCTCGGCCGGTAACAACATTGGAATTGATTGTTATCTTGTCATCGCCCCCCTTATCGATGATCATGACCCGGCTCCAATTTGAGTGGTCAAAACCTATGATGTTGGCCATAACCACCTCTTTGGCGGTTACCTCATCCCTCTCGGCCAAAAACTTGGAGACCCTTCGGTATTTGAGCAATCTCTCCTGCAAACGAGTATAATCGGCAAGGATTTTCAGGTTTTCCCGCTCCAGCTCGTGCAGTCTCTCTTCAACCCCCACAAGGAAGAGGTAACGATTGGACAGGGTAGAAACTCTATCTAAAGAGTAAGAAACGCCCCTCTGGAAGGGGGCAAAGACTGATACGACTAATGAGCCAAAACGGGAACCGGCCTTGGCCCCATAATGAGCGGTAAAGACAAGAAAAGAGAGAAGGAGAAAGACGGCCACCTTAAGGAGCCTTTTTTTCTTGTCCAAAAAAAATTTCATATACCCTGCTGTTACATTATAGGAAACAAACCAAACCACCAGTGTTTAGTTGTATAAATCTGCGTCAGTATCAAGACCGAGAATTTGGCTCGACTGGCGCAAAGACAATCGCAGCCATAGCAAGTTCTATGGCGAGGATTAACGACAAAGCCAGGCGTGTCAAAGGCCGGTCGACTACAGCAAGATTTATGCAATTAAGCACTAAATGGAGGCAGGAAAATATATGCCCCCATTTAGACGAGTATTCTCTTTAGGATATTCATTTCGTCAAGACATTTGCCAGTTCCTATAACAACCGCGGACAAAGGGTCTTCGGCCACGATTATAGGAAGCCCCGTTTCCTCTCTCAGTAATAGATCAAAGCCCCTCAACAATGCCCCGCCCCCGGAGATGACAATACCTTTGTCGATTATATCGGCAGCCAGCTCGGGAGGGGTACGCTCCAAGGCTATCTTGATATTTTCAACTATGGCATTTACAGGCTCGGCCAAGGCCTCACGCACCTCCTCATCGTTGGATAGTAGGGTCTTGGGTATACCACTTATAAGGTCCCTCCCCTTAATCTCTATCTCCTTAGGCGCCCCGGGAGTAGGGTAGGCAGAACCTATTTTTATCTTTATATTCTCGGCAGTTCTTTCCCCTATAAGAACACTATATTTTTTCTTGATATAGTTTATCAGGGCCTCATCCATCTCGTCTCCGGCAACTCTGGCGGAACGGCTGTAGACAATACCGGAGAGTGAAATAATGGCCACCTCGGTTGTGCCGCCACCTATGTCAACAATCATATTCCCGGCCGGGCTGGAAATCGGAAGACCAACCCCTATTGCAGCAGCCATCGGCTCCTCAATAAGATAGACCTCCCTCGCCCCGGCCGATTCAGCCGAATCGCGAACGGCCCTTTTTTCCACCTGTGTTATTCCTGATGGGATAGCAATAACCACACGCGGCCTAACCAAAGATTTACGGTTATGAACCTTCTGAATAAAGTAACGGAGCATCGCCTCGGTTATTTCAAAATTAGCGATAACTCCATCCCTCATAGGGCGGATAGCCACAATATCCCCGGGAGTTCTTCCTAGCATCATCTTGGCCTCTTCCCCTACGGCGAGCACTTCTTTCGTGGTATTATGAATCGCCACCACAGAGGGTTCCCTCAAAACTATCCCCTCCCCCTTGATATAAACCAAGGTATTCGCCGTGCCAAGATCAATAGCAAGATCGTTGGAAAAGAAACCAACCAATGAGTTAAAAATCATAAAATCTCCTTTAAAATCCCAAGTAAGTTAACTGGATAAATATATCAAGTATAGCTTTATATATCAATAAAATCAGCATCCACAGCCACACAACCTTAATTTTGTCTCATATATACCTCTTAAGTGGAGTAACTTGTTGACATAAAAGATATATCTGAGATAATGGACAACTTATCGATGTAATCCATCGCATTGTTTTAAAGACAAAATAATGTATTGAGAATTGCCTAAATCAAATATATTGTGTTCCAAGGTAACAGGTTTTTTAACTGCTTTTTTTGTAGAGGAGGTATTTTAAGGTATGTCAAGCGTTGTAA
>JAHJSF010000181.1 GCA_018830405.1 Nitrospinota bacterium
ATAGGGTCTAATCCTGAGGCAGGTTCATCGAGTATTAAGATATCGGGGTCATGGATGACCGCCTGAATAAGCCCTATCTTCTGTATCATCCCCTTGGAGAAATATCTGAGTCGAGTCTTTTTGGCGTCTTCAAGTCCCATCTGAGAAATAAGCCTATTACCTTTCTCAACAATATCCTTCTTCTCCATTCCAAATGTTTGCCCGACGTAGAGAAGCAATTCCTCGGCAGTCAGATATTCGTAAAATATTGGATTTTCGGGGAGGAAACCAACCTTGGCCCGGCTTGAAGGGTCGCTGCTCTTTTTACCTGATATAAATATTTCTCCTGAGGTAGGCCTTATAATCCCAAGGATAGCCTTGATCGTGGTTGACTTACCCGCCCCATTTGGGCCGAGAAAACCGAATATCTCCCCCTCATCTATATTCAGACTCAGGTCGTCAATGGCCAAGAATTTTTTCTTAAGCCCGGACGAATAGACTTTGGTTAGATTTTTTATCTCTATGGCGTACATATTTATAGTTCCTTCTCATTAAAAACTTACCACCCCGGCCTTCGGCCACCCAAGCTCCCCTCCTTAGTTGAGGAGGGGCAGTTGGTTTAGAGGGGAATCTAGTTCATTTCTTAAAAAGAAAGTTGCTGGTTGTCTTTATTCTATCCTCTTTGGCATCGTAGTAAAACTCCCCCCCGTAAGGGTCTTTCGGAATCTCTTCTATTATCCCCCTGACAATAAGCTGATTAAGGGGATGGGGAATATTGTTGTATCTCTTTTTGTAGGCCTGGACGCCTTTATAGAGGGTGTCCGCCCCGGTGTAGGCCTCTATCCTTGTTGTTATATTTTTTCTTATCTCTTCATTGTTAATCTTACTGTAAAGTTCTTCCAAGATGGCAATGGCTACGGGGATTTGATTGGCCCGGTAATGAAACTTTAGGGATAGCTCTATCAGGGCCGGGTTTAATTTGGCCGCTATGTCGAAATATTCGGCTGCCTTGGCATCATCCCCGAGAAAGTGAAAATGGTTGAACCCTATAAAGAAAGGGATATAAAAGTCCCAGTCTCTATGTTTCATTCCCCGTTCAAGTATCCTATTTGTCTCGGCTACCATCCCATCCCAGGGGAGGGTCGCCTGGGCGAAGTAGTAGGAGTCGATGTTATAAGGGTCAAGGGTTGTTGAGGCCTCAAAAGAGTTATACATCCAGGGCAGGTCTTGCCTTACATTTTGCTCCTGGCGCTCCCCGTAATAGACCATCCCCCTGAAGAGGAGGAGTTTGGATACTATCCCCTTATAGTCAAGAGAGATTACCTTCAGCATCCCGACCGGCGGTATATAGGCGATTCTACTCTCAAGCCTATTGTTCCGCCTGTATCGGTCCACCTGAGAGAAGGAGACCGTGTATCCGAGGATTGATATCAGGATGAGGATAATGGGGAGTTGACGGGATATTCTCAAAGAAACTCCCTCCTCTCAAATATTATCGCAGCGATGGCCATGGCTATTACCATGTAGAAGAGGGAGTAGGCCGCCAGATATACCAGGTGGCCGGTATCTATCGGGAGAGAGTATATAGCAGCCGGTTTAAGGTCGAAGGCCTCAAAATTGGGGAATATATAGTAGGCCAGCTTGGCCAGATATTGAATGGCCAGATTCGGTTTTATATTAGGGGAGGCGCTTTCTATAAATATCCTGACCTCCTCCACCGATTCAGCGATCATGTAGAAGGCGATGGCCAGGGAGAGGGGGAGAAAGGCCGATGTGGCCAGACTTGAGAAGAGAAAGAGGATGGCGGCTATAATGGCCAGCTTAAGGAATATGAATAGAGAGGCCAAGAAATAGTTTCCCCAGCTTATGGTCTGGTTTATCTCCTGGGGAGATAAGACCCCGGCTATACAGACAGACAGCCCTCCCAGGGCGGATAGGATGGTTACCGAGAAGAGGATAAGGGTTAACAGCCCCAAAAATTTTCCGATTATATACTCCCCCCTCTTTATCGGGAGGGATATAACGGTGTAGATACTCCGCCTGTCTATATCCTTAGTTATAAGATTCTGCCCGATGAAGAGGGTCAGAATAAGGGATATGAATGAGGCGGACGAAAGGCTAAAATCGCAGGCCACCACCGCCACCTGCCTCATCGAGAAGGAGGCCAGGAGTGGAATAAAGAAGAGTAGGAATAGGGCCAGAAGGGAGAGACCGAATAAGGTCTTATCTCTTATCCCCCCCTTGATGGTTGCGATTGATATTAGAATGATGTTTTTCATGGCGCCATTATATCATCAAATCCCTCCTGACCTCCCTTTTCTAAAGGGAGGGAATTAAGCCTACACCCCCCGGTCTCCCCCTTTGTTAAGGGGGAATTCTTGAATAAAAAAAGGGGGTGGAGATAAAATCCCCACCCCACGATCAAAAAGACCTACAGCTTTAAGCCACTACTGTCTATTACTGAACGGTATAAGCAGCATTAAGACCTCCTCCCGGGGTTGCTGTAGGGACATAGGCATCGGCCAGCGTCCCCCAGGAGCCTGGTGTTACAGTAGCGCTGTAGGGGCTACCCCCACTACTGTGCATAACATACTGACTGTTTCCCCTTTTGTGCTGGGTAACTGAAGCAAAATGATCCCCGCCGTTACTGGTGTGGTAGGCCACCTGGACGCCGGCGCTTGGAATAAAGTATCCAGCATTCGACCCGATACCGAGGTCATTCGCTACTACAGTGAGTGCTCCCCCAAAAGTACCATCAGTGCCGCGATGAGCAGCCGCGGCCTCCGCCTTGCCTACCTCGGCGAACAGGGAGATCATGGCTACCATTATTAATAAATTAAATATCTTAGACATCTTGCCTCGCCACGTTATAAGCCTTAACACGATAGGTGCTGAACTGAGGTATGGCAATAGTCGCTACCTGCCGCATCGAGAAGGAGGATAAATAGTAAAAGAAACAGGGCCAGAATGGAAAGGCCGAATAAGGTCTTATCTCTTATTCCCCCCTTGATGGTTGCGATTGATATTAGAAGAATATTTTTCATGCCGTCATTATATCATCAAAATATCATCAAATCCCTCCTGACCTCCCTTTTCTAAAGGGAGGGAATTAAGCTTACACCCCCCTGTCTCCCCCTTTACCAAAGGGGAGTGGGAGGGAATTGTTGAATTAAAAAGGGGATGTGAGACTAAACTCCCACCCCCATCATTAAAGAGATTTGATTATACTCTTTAACCCACTATTGAGCGGTATAAGCGGTAAAATCTGTAGCAGGAACCGCTGTTGCCGCGGTGGTATCCAGAGTCGTCATCCAAGTGCCTACCGTTGTAACGGCAATACCGTAGAGAGACCCACCGTTACTATGAAGGCCATACTGTATGGTTCCCTTATTGTGCTGAGTCTCCACATGGAAATATGCCCCACTGGCATCAGTGTGAAACGCCACCTTTACACCGGCACTCGGGGTGAAGGTTCCCGCAGTTGCCGGTAAGCCGGCACCAAAGGTGTCCACGGCCACAGTGAGTGTGTCACCGAAACCGCCACCAACATTATGAATAACAGCAGCATCTGCATTCCCTATCCCTGCAAAGAGGGAGACTACCGCTATTATCGTTAATAAACGTAAAATCTTAGACATCTTTCATTACCTCCCTTTATATTGAATAACCTGTTAATGTTGTCAACAGGTTCTTGGCATCCGCCTGGGCTGCCGCGTTATAAGCTTTAACACGATAGGTGCTGAACTGAGGTATGGCGATAGCCGCCAATATACCTATGATTGCTACAACTATCAAAAGCTCGATCAATGTAAAACCCTTGTCATTATCTAATCTTTTAAACATCTGTCTCTCCACCTCCCTTCGCAAGTTTAGTTTGAAGATTTACCGATTCTCTGTCATTCCCGCGAAGGCGGGAATCCAGAAGTCTTTTAAAGAAAAATGGATTCCCCGATCAAGTCGGGGAATGACAATTTGGAGACCTTTTTAAAGGTCTCAACTAGATAGTATGCAACCCCCATGCCAAATATCCAGTTGGCCAATATCTGCCTAACGGGCTGTTTTAATAAGGTTTATTTTCGGCTCTTTTATTGTTGGGAAGGGATTGGGACGAATAATGCTACTAAATATAGCCCAATGACAATTATTGTCACCGTTTCAGCATGCCCCTCCTTTGGGGGATTTTAATGCGTCACGTCATTCCCCAGCTTGACTGGGGAATCCAGAACAGACATTGCAACCCTTCCAGACTGGATTCCCCGATTAAATCGGGGAATGACAAGGGGGTCGGGGGATGAAGGGGGATTTGAAAACTTGGAGATAGAAATATGGTGTGAGCCATGATTATAAAATCTCCCCTGACCCCTCTTTGCCAAAGAGGGGGACTCTAATATATTCCCCCTTAACAAAGGGGGACTAAGGGGGTTGTTTAGAAAACTTACCACCCCGGTCTTCGGCCACCCGAGCTCCCCTACTATTTTAGGAGGGGCAGGGGTGGTAAGAACTTAAGGAGGGGAGCTGCTATGCGCGCACCCCCCCAAAAAACTCCCCTCCTTGGTTAAGGAGGGGCAGGGGTGGTTTGAAAGATTAAAACTGAGTAGCCTCCTTTATCGCCTCAAACATTATATCTGTCATCATCCTCAGTTCATCTTTGGAGCTGACCAATGGGGGGACGAAGATAACTACATTCCCGATCGGCCTTATAATCATCCCCCTCTTCTTGGCCTCGTGGGCCACCCGGTTTCCTATCCTGGTTTCGATAGGGTAGGGGGTCTTCTTCTCTTTATCCGTTACCAGCTCTATTCCGACTATCATCCCTCTCTGTCTTATATCTCCGACATTTCTAAGATTGGCAAATTGTTTTAGAGATTTTGCTATCTTAGAAATCTTCCTCTTCATATTCTGAATAACCCTATTCTTCTCCATTAACTCTATGTTGGATAGAGAGGCGGCACAGCCGAGCTGGTTTCCGGTATAGGTATGGCCGTGAAAAAAAGTTTTACAATCTTTATATTCTCCGGTAAAGGCGGAGAATATTTCTTCGCTGGCCATGGTTACCGCCAGGGGCATGGTTCCCCCCGTTATCCCTTTAGACATGGTCATGATATCGGGGGAGACATTTTCATGCTGGCAGGCAAACATCTTTCCTGTCCTTCCGAAACCTACGGCCACCTCGTCGGCAATCATCAGGACATTATATTTTTTGGTTATCTCTCTAACCCTTGTCAGATATCCCTCCGGCTGGGTGATGACCCCTCCCGGCATCTGGATAAGGGGTTCAATAATAATGGCGGCGATATTCTCCCTATCCTTGGCGATAATCTCCTCCAGCCTGTCGGCGCATTTCAGGTTGCAGGAGGGATGGGTCAGATTGAGGGGACAGCGGTAACAGTATGGCGCAGGGGCGGGGATATTATCAAAACAGAGCTCCCCGAATATACGGTGATAGAGGGGAATCCCTCCCAGGCTGACGGCACCTATAGTATCCCCATGATAGCTGATGTCGAGAGAGACAAACCTCTTCTTGTTCGACTTCCCCCCCGAAAGATTCTGCCAATATTGGAAGGCCATCTTAAGGGCCGCCTCGACCGCTGTTGAGCCGTCATCGGAGTAGAAGACCCTATCGAGGCCCTTGGGGGTAATCTCGACCAGCTTTTTGGCCAACTCTATGGAGGGGATATTTCCCTGCCCCAGAAGGGTGGAATGGGCAATCTTTGAGAGTTGTTCGATAATCCCATCCGAGACCCCTTGGGCTCCGTGGCCATGTATATTGACCCAATAGGATGAATTGCCGTCGAGGTAGCGGTTTCCCAAGGTATCCTCTATGTAGACACCGCGTCCCTTGGCGATGATGGTTATATCCTCTTTGTCCCACTCGGAGGATTGGGTAAAAGGGTGCCACACATATTTTTTATCCCACTTCTCCAGCTCTTTATGTCTCTTTACCCCTGAGATATTTCCCATCAATTTAAGGAGCGGGGCGATATCGACCGATTTTCGGAAGACACTTTTTAGGTTGCCCAATTGTCCCCCTTCAACCGAGAGGTTGCTTATCTTAGGAATGATGCCGAGTATCGGAATCCCCGTTAATTTTTCTATCAATCTTGGCCCGCTCTTGGCCGCCCCCCCTTTATCCTTGCTGTTACCCTGATTAAAGATAAGCCCGGCAATGGCTATCCCCCTCTTTTTCAGGGCCTCTATGGTCAGGAGGGTGTGGTTTATTGTCCCAAGCCTTGTGGCCGAAACTATGATGACGGGGAGAGCGGTATCCTGAACAAGGTCGATCAGTGAATAATTGTCGGTTATCGGAACCATCGTCCCCCCGACCCCTTCAATAATCAGCGTCTCATGTTTTTTGGAAAGCTCTGATAGGGCCTTGTTAATGGAGTCCAAATCTATATCAACCCCTTCAATCTCGGCGGCGCTTAGGGGGGCCAGCGGTTCTCTAAGGGCGATCGGGTTGGCTATTGAGAGGGGGTCTTTGGCCTGACAGGCCTTTTGGAGAAAGAGGATGTCGCTCAACCCGCCGCAGGAAATAGGTTTCATTACCCCGACATCAAGACCCCCCTTTTCGGCCAAAAGGGCGGCCAACCCGGCCGAGACAACGGTCTTTCCAATCTCTGTATCGGTCCCGACAATAAAAAATCCCTTTTTCACCTGATTCCCTCTATAAATAATATTTGATAGGTAGCCGTAATCCCCTTATCGGCGGCAAAGTTTTGGTCGTAATAGTCTAACATCTTTTTTACGGCCGCCGCATTTCTCATCCCTTCAGGGGGGGGGAAGGGATTTTTGGCCCCGATAGATTTTAAGGTCTTCAAAAAGCCGAGGGCATTTTTATGGTATCTGACGTA
>JAHJSF010000182.1 GCA_018830405.1 Nitrospinota bacterium
CACCCATGGAGAAACAACAGAATTAATATGAAACACAGTGAGGTTATAGGGACTATCCCCCTAACCCAAACCAAAACCCTACAAAGGGGACATTTCTAATGAGTCAAGGAGAGGGACATTTCTAAATAGTTTTGACAGGGTTTTTAGCATAAACAACCGGTTTTGGACAAAATAGTTGTTTTTGACCTCATATTTGTGGCGTCACCAAAAGGTGAGGGGATTTTGAGGCAATTACTGAATTGATTTCACTATATCCCCCGCCCGAAAGGGACTAATGCTTGAGGTAATGTTTCCCTCCGACACATTTTCATTCTGGTGGTTTACCAATTCTATTTCACCGATCTTGGTCTGTCTGACGCCTAAGACATGGCCGGTAGCAGGGTCGATTAGTTGCCCTCCATTGCGATAGACTCCAAGTTTTGCCCCTGTTTTAAGTTTTGATCTTGTCCCCCCTCTGAAAATAAGGCTGTCTCCTTCGACTATAAGGACACTCCCTTGGAAAGGGAGCTTGCTCAATTCTGTTATCATAGATTCGACCGCTTTGGCCATGGCATCCCTCAGGGCTCCGTCCTTCAGGCCGGCATCGGCACTCGACTTTGAGCCGAATCCAAGGAGTCCGCCGGTCTTCTTTCTATATTCCCCTTCCCCCGATTTGGCAACCAAGGTTCTGCCTGTTGAGACATCAACCAGGGCGTAATCAACGCCCACCCTGATTATCTTAGTCTTCGACTGGGCTATAAGGATATCCGACCCTTCTTCCAGTTCCGAATAGGATGTTATTGCCCCCGATACCCTGTAGTCTATCGCCTCAAGTACATTTTCTGTGTTTTTATTCCTCTTATTCAGATAGCCGTTGGCCTGCAGATCGGTTACCATGCTGTGCTGTGTTAAATCCTCATCCGTAAGCATAATCGGCTCAAGTCCTGCATTCTTCAACATTGTCCTTAGTATATCGGTCGCGGCCTCTCCTACCCCCAAAACCCCTGAAGGGGTTTTATTGGCCAGCTCCAGTATGCCGATTGTATATTGAGGGCCATTATAGTTAATCCCGGCCTCACCCACCTTATCGGTCTGACCGGTGCGGGAGGTATCTTGTCTGACTACTCCTTTTGTTTTGACCTGACAGCCGATCAGGGCAAGAAGGAGCAGAGACGATATCCCAAAAATATTGACCATTTTTAAAAAAGATCTGCGCATATTTTTCTCCTTTCCAGATTATTTAGACCCCACAGGTCCGGTTAGTATTATCGGGTGGGTATATAAAATACGGTTTAAGGCGATTTCTGTTTCTATCCAGAGGTGTATCCTGGTCGCCTTGGTGATGATCTTTGTTCCAAATCCCCTAACCAACGATTCCTCCATACTCACATTTTCGTTCCCTATTATATACCAAGAATTTAGCCCCGGCATTTCTTTCATTGGATCGTTGGAAGCGGGGAGACTTTCTATCTTTTCTCCTTTTAAATCATTTATATTTGAAGCGATGGAGATGGCCACCCCGGCAGAGCCTGAAAAGAGTTCTTTTTTTACTCCGGCCCCTTTTCCCCAGATAACCTTACCGGTTTTAACATCAACAAGTTTCCAGCCCATTCTAACCTTCCTCAGGTTGTATACCCCCGTAACCTGATCTTCAAAGTTCAACAGGTATCCGTAAAAGAGGCCGTCAACTCCAAGCTTTTCTCCTATCTGTTGGGGGGAGAGGAGCCCCAGCTGGTCCCCAAGAGTGATACCTAATTGATCTCTCAGGATAGTATCTACTTCATTTATCGGTTTTATTATATAGCGGGTCCCTTCTAATTTTTTAGTAAAGGCCTCTCTGGTTACCTGCGGGCCTTCAACGTCATTGGTGTTGTTGACCATAGGGAGGACGGCTACCGTTCTTATACGGTTGTTAGGGGTTGGCCTTAAGCCCCGTGAGCCGGCACACCCTGCCAAGAGCCCAAGTATAGCCAAAGATACAAGTAAAAGAGGAGCAAACCTTTTTTCTCTAAGAGTCTTCACTTGTTATTTTTTTATATTTATCCAGCTCTTTCTCCAATTCTTCTACCCTGTTTTTTATCTCTATCATCTTTATTTCGCGGTCGACGGTTAGTTTGGCAAAGCTTTTCAGTTCGTCCACCTTATCCCTCAACATCTTGTCCGAGGCCTCCAGCGCTCCCCTTTTTATCTTATTCTCCTCTTTTAAGACCTTTAAATCATGGACCATCCGGTTGAAGAATAGCCCCAGTCGGCCTATTTCGTCGTTGTCGTCAGCATATACAGTTACGTCGAGGTTGCCCCTCCCTACCTCATTCATGGCCTGGCTAAGTTTGACTATCGGCCCGGATACGGAATGGGATATATATCCGCCTATAAACAGGGATGCCATTAGACCGACAACCAACATTAGCAGGAGGAGCGTGCCGATAGGGCTTAGTATCCGATCCGTTTCGGTTTCCAGTATGAGGGTCCAGCCTATCCCTTGGTAGGATAGATAACCTTTCGATTCAACGAATAGGTAAAGCTCCTCCCCCTCCCCCTCTTTATCGCCCGGGGCAAGGATGTAGTTTCTTCCATCCTTGGCTTCTTTCCACTTTCTTATGGCCGATCTCAACCCCTGACTTACTTCCTCAAATATTTTATATTCTCTTGAGGAGTATACTGCTTCCTCTCTTTTATTAATCAAGTTAACCTCTATCTCTCCCCCCTTGATCCCGGTCAAAGAGGCCGATCGTCTAATTGTCTCGCCTATTATAAATTCGGTCTCTTTTATATTCAGGGGCGCCTTGATAACCCCGGCAAACTCCCCCTTTTCGTTATCTATCCTGACGCATATTGCAATGGAATCAATGTTACTGCTATCGTCGTGGCTAAGATTGGATACATAAAGACCATCCCTTTTGGCCAGTTGCCACCACTCTTCATCATCCTGCCGATAGTCTGATGTCTGGCCGCTCTGAGCAATATTTGCCCCATAGCGGTTTGTTATAAATATCTCCCCAAAGATGGGGTAGCCATATTCCCCTTTATAGAACTCGACTATATCGCGGAGGCCGACAGATAGATTGTTGCTGGCTATCTTGTTTATAAAGGGGTTTGTTGTCCCTTTGGGGAGAGACCCCCACTCTGTATCTCTTTTATTTATATATTCCTCGATATTTTTTATCTTGGAGAAGGCCTCGTTGGAAAGGCGGAGCTCCTCCTGCACCCTTCCCTCCCGAGCATGAATAATTATTTCCTCTATTCTGCTATGGATAGCCATGTCGACCTTATCCATAAGGGAGACCCCTAAAAGGGTATAATTGTGGGTGAGTTCCTGCCGCAGATTTTTGCGGGCGGAGTTTAAGAGCAGTATCCCTACCAAGGATAGGAGGAGGATTACCGATAGAAAACCGAGGCTTAGCCTTTTATATATCTTCATCTCTTTCGAGTTTCTCCTTTAGCTGTTTGATCTCTTTTTTAAGTTCTATCATCTTCAGCTCTCTCCCTATAGCCAGATTGTTGAAACGTTCCATTTCGGCCATTTTATCGTTTAGGGTCTCGGTTAGTTCTTCGATGGTCTGCTCCAGCCCCTCTTTCAACTTTTTAATTTCTTGAAGCATGATATTAAACGATTCTGCCAGTTCTCCAACCTCATCCTTAGAATTGATATCTATCTTCACATTTAAATCACCACGCCCTACTTGGTTGGCTGCATCGCGCAGCTTTATGATGGGGTCTGTAATAGGGATAGATATAAAGTAACCAACCACAACGGATAACATTACAGACAGGAAGATAGCCGCCATTACAAGGGTGGTGTTAAATAGGGCCCTTCGTTCATCCTCGGCAATCTTATCCATAGCCACTACCTGAATCTGGTCATCAAGCAGGTTGTCTGCCTCTTGCAAGATGGTCTCAAATGTGGCCATGTCCCGTCTCTGTTGTCTTTCAAACTGAATAAGTTCCCCGGCCAGTTTTTTGATTTCTTTGTAGTCTTTATCCACAATGTCCAGCCATTTCCTTTCCTCGGCTGACAGGGGAAGTCTTCTGTATCTTGCCTCCTCTGCTTCAAATTTTGTCTCCTCCTTCTTTATTCGGGAGATTAAATCGTTTTTCGGATCGTTGATATATTCCTCAATGGAGAAAAAGATATGTCCTATATCTATTTCCATTTTTAGAGATATTTCGGTCTTCTCAGCCCTGTGTTGGGGGTCATTGAGGGGTGGGGAGCTGAGTTTGTTTTCAAGTATATTTTCTATCTCTCTTGCATTGAGTACTATTTTTTTGAGCCAAACATTTACCCTCTTTTTTGTTTCGATAATCTCTTCGCCAAGGATGCGCATACTATCCTGTTTACGAGCCAGTTCACCGATTAACTCCTCCTCCTCGTTGCTCCTTATCTTGGAGAGGTATATATCCATGAACCTTTTGAAGTCTTTTTGGGAGTCTTTAAAGCGGATAATTGTTTCTTCCTTCTCCTCTCGACTGTAATCGCTTACGGCATCGGCCATCTCATGTATATTTATTTCGAGTTCGAGAGAGGCTTGGACCTTGGGGTTTTCCCTTTCGACTATCTCAATTATGTCCCGATTGATTATGTTGATGCCGAAAATGCTCAGCCCCCCTATCAGGAGGGCTATTAAGAGAAAGGCTGAGAGCAGTTTTATGACTATCTTCATCTTTTATATAACATTAGTTGTTTGTTCTTGCATTTTTCAAATACCCCTTTTATTCCCCTTTTCTAAAGGGGGAGTATATTGGAGTTCCCCCATTTTTTAAAAGGGGAGTATCAAATTATTCCCCCTTAACAAAGGGGGATAGGGGGTTGTCCTCCCCTTATTCTACAATTTTATCTTAAGAAAATTGTTTAGCAACTCTTTCCCGACGCCGGTCAGTATAGACTCAGGGTGGAACTGCACCCCTTCAAGGGGCATTGCCCTATGCCTTACCCCCATTATCACCCCATCCTCCGTTTCGGCGCTTATTTCAAAGGAGTCGGGGAGGGAATCCTTCTCTATGACCAGGGAGTGGTAACGGGTTGCCTCGAATGGGTTTGGGAGACCTTCATATATTGTCTTCCCATCGTGGTGTATAAGAGAGGTTTTGCCATGCAGAAGGAGCGGGGCGTGTATGATATTTCCCCCAAAGGCGTAGCCGATAGCCTGGTGTCCGAGGCAGACCCCGAGGATTGGAATCTTGCCGGCAAATTCTTTGATAACATCAACAGAAATACCCGCCTCTTTTGGTGTGCAAGGGCCGGGGGATATAACGATCCTATCCGGCCTTTTGGCGGCGATCTCTTCAATGGTTATCCGGTCGTTTCTGAATATCTGAACATCTTCCCCCAGCTCACCCAGATATTGAACCAGGTTGTAGGTAAAGGAATCATAGTTATCTATCATTAAGAGCATAATTAAATCCCCTCCTCAGCTAGGGAGATGGCCTGCAAGAGGGCCTTCCCCTTATTTATCGTTTCTTGATATTCTTTGTCCGGGTCTGAGTCGGCCACTATTCCCGCCCCGACCCCAAGGTAAGCCCTCTTCCCTTTGATAAGGAGGGTGCGGATGGTGATGGCCATATCCATATTGCCGTTAAAACCAAAATAGCCGACCGCACCTCCATATATGCCCCGTCTGGTCGGCTCTATCTCTTCAATAATCTCCATCGCCCTTATCTTGGGCGCGCCTGATAGTGTCCCGGCCGGGAAGGTGGCCTTAATGACATCGTATGAGTCGAGCCCCGGCCTCAGTTTCCCCCTTATGTTGGAGACTATGTGCATGACGTGGGAGTAGCGTTCTATGGTCATAAGTTCGTTTACCTCTATGCTCCCTATCTCCGAGACGCGGCCGAGGTCGTTTCTCCCCAAGTCGACCAACATGATATGTTCGGCCCTCTCTTTCGGGTCGTTAAGGAGTTCCTCTTCCAAGGCCTTATCTTCCGCTTCGTTTTTCCCCCTTGGTCTTGTGCCGGCGATTGGCCTGAGTTCGACCTGTCCGTTTTCCGACCTGACCAGAACCTCGGGGGAGGAGCCGATTATTTCTATGTCGTCTAATTTCAGACAATACATGTAAGGGGAGGGGTTAATCATCCTCAGGGCCCGATATATGTTGAAGGAAGCGGTGGTGAAATCGGTTTCAATCCTCTGGGAAAGAACCACCTGAAAGATATCCCCCTCGGTTATATACTCCTTACAGCGGGCAACCCCTTCTTTGAATTTGGCCTCCGATATGTTCGAGCTGAATTTATTCCCTTTTTTGGTCCCTTCCCCCTTATCTTGGGGGATATTGAGGGGCTTGTTAAGTTTCTCTATGATGGCCTCTATATCGGCTATCCCTTGCCGATAGGCCTCGGCCGGCTCTTTCCCCTCAGTGGCTATGTTTGATACCACCTTTATTTTTTGAGTCAGGTTATCGAATATTACCAGGGTGTAGGAGAGCATAAAGATTGAATCGGGGATGTTGAGGTCATCTTCTGTTTCTTCGGGGAGGTCTTCAAAGAAGCGGACCATGTCGTAACCGATATATCCGACCGCCCCTCCGCAAAACCTCGGCAGTCCCTCAACCTCGGCCGGTTTGTATTTCCCGATAATCTCTTTAAGAGAGGCGAGGGGGTCTTTCTTCGATTCGATTATTTCACTTTGACCGTTTCGGGTAATCTCTATCCTTTTCCCCTTGCTCTTGAACACGGCTTGGGGGGAACTCCCGATTATACAGTAGCGCCCCCATTTTTCTCCCCCCTCCATACTCTCCAGGAGGTAGGAGTAGGGACCGTCATTAAGTTTCAGGTAGGCGGTGACAGGGGTTTCAAGGTCGGCCGAGATCTCCCTGTAAATGGGGACAAGGTTGCTCTCTTGGCATTTTTCTTTGAATTGCTCTAAAGAAGGGGTATACATTTTCAATATCCTGCTTTAAATGGTTTTGGCTAAAGTAAGAAATGTCTTTGCCTTTTTCTCCCTTTAGAGACTGTGTCGCAATGTCTGTTTTGTCATTGCCCGGCTTGACCGGGCAATCCATGGTCCCTGATTCTATTAGACTTCTGGATTCCCGCCTTCGCGGGAATGACAGGGAAAAGGATTGTGACACAGCCTCTTAGCAAAGGGAGGTCGGGAGGGATTTAAAGAAAGGTAAAATCTCCCCTGCCCCCTCTTTGTCAAAGAGGGAGATTATTTATATTTTCACTTCTTATAAGGGGTTCCATTGATAACTATCATGTTTTTCCCCGACTCCTTGGCCTTATAGAGAGATTTGTCCGCAGCCTCAAGAAATGCCTTGGCGTTGTCGGTTTCAGGGGTAATATCCGCCAAGCCAAATGTGGCGGTGACCCTAAAAGTTTCCCCGCTTTCGGTGCGGAATTCCTTGTTCCGCATATCTTCCATAATTCTCTCTAGGCTTATTACAGCCTGTTCCGACCCGGTGTGGGGGAAGAACATGGAGAACTCATCTCCCCCAAATCTTCCCGATATATCATGCTCTCGGAGGTTTTCTATTATTGATTCGGAGAAGTAGAGGAGGACTTCATCTCCCATGCTGTGCCCGTAGAGATCATTTATATCTTTAAAGTTATCCAGGTCGGCGATACATAGAGACAACTTTGTCTGGTACCTTAGGGCTGTTTGAAAGGTGGAGTTAAGCTGATCTACGAAGCACCTTCTATTGTAAAGGGGGGTGAGGGTGTCATGGATTGCCTGGAACCTCAATTTCGCCTCAAGTTGTTTTCCCCTTATGGCGTACCTTATGGAACGGTCGAGGAGGGAGGCGCTAACCTCCCCCTTCTCTATATAATCAGCCGCCCCGGCGGCCATGGCCTCCATATCAACAAAGTAGTTCCCCAGGCCGGTTAGTATGACGCAGGGGAGTTCGGGGTTATAGTCACCAATCTCGCGGAGCAGTTCAACGCCTGATCTTTCTCCGAGTTTATAGTCTATAAAACACACATCGTAGTTTCCCTCTTTTATTTTTTCGAGCGCCTCGTTGTATGATGGGGTCCAGGTTAGATCATAATGGCTGTTTGGAACCTCGGATAAGAGGTCTTTCATGAAGACATATTCGTCTTCATCATCGTCTACCAAGAGTATATTTATACTGTCGCTGTCTTCGTATGAAGCGATTGCCTCCTCAACGGACTTGAATATTCGGATAGATTTGAATAAATCGGTTTTGGCCGCGATTTTTTTAATAAGGTCATTATCGGCGACAATGCGAACCCCTTCTTCCTTTTTGGGGAACCTGGTTAGTATAAAAAAAATGGCGCTGGCCAAAAAATGGTCCTTTTGGCCTACCCTTGTCAGGTCGATGACTACCCTTTCACTTCCAGCATCCCCTTCGTTTAGTCTTAGGCATCGGTCTATAGTAGATTTTAGGGCGAACAGGCTCTCGCCGTGGGGAGAGGCATTGGGTGATATAACATTAATACCTCTCTCTTTTCTATGTTCAATAGGTGTCATTTTTTGTCTTATTTTAGCTATTGTCTGTCTCCGTTGGGGGGGAGCTTTACTATTTCAACCCAATATTTTTTCAATGTCCTCAATACCGCCACTAAGCCGTCAAATGTTACCGGCTTGGTGATAAAACCGCTAATCCCACGTTGGTATGTCTTATTTATATCCTCCTCAGCGCTTGAGGTTGTTAAAACAACAATAGGAATACTTTTTAAGGCGCTGTCCGCCTTAATCTCTATCAGCGCCTCCCGCCCATCCTTTTTGGGCATATTAAGGTCGAGAAGGATTAGATCCGGCCTCGGGGCATCCTTATACTCTCCACGCTTATGGAGATAATCGAGCAACTCTTCCCCATTATGGACAAAACTAAGATTATTAATAAGGAGGAAGTCTTGCCAAGCCTCTTTCAGGAGCATACAATCCTCCAGGTCATCATCGGCCACTAAAATTTGAATCGCTTCTTCGCCCCCCATAACACCCCCCTGCCTTCTTATTGTCGTTCCGCGGAAACCGCACGTGGGTCATTATCTCATATTTTTGTTATATATGGGTAGCCTAAGAATAAAGGCCGCCCCCTCCCCAAGCGTGCTTTCCGCCCTTATTTTACCATTGCAGTTGTCAACTATCTTTTTGCAAATCGACAGGCCGATGCCGGTTCCCTGGTATTCCCCTTGACCGTGCAGCCTTTGAAATATTGTAAATATTTTTTCTTTATATTTTTCATCAAAGCCTATTCCATTGTCCTTAACGGTTATTTGGTAAAATCCTTGGCCGGCTCTTTCTCCATATATTTTTATATGCGGCGGTTCATCTTGTTTGCGGAATTTTAGGCCGTTGTCTATAAGGTTCTGGAATAATTGATAGATGTGTAGATTGTTTGACAGCACCTCTGCCCCCTCGTCTAGGTCGATATCTATAATGTCTCCCCTCTCTTCCGAACGGAGGTTGGCCGCTACCTCCTTTATTGTCTTATATAGGTTGACAGCTTCCTTTGTTTCTTGACTTGACGACACCCTAGAGTAGCTGAGAAGGTCCTTGATTAGTTGCTGCATTCTTCCTACTGCTTTATTCATCCTGGCCATATAATCGAGCCCCTTCTCATCCAAGGCGTGGCTATATTTTTCCCTTAGTCGGTCGGAAAATGCAACTACTTTTCTGAGCGGCTCCTGAAGGTCGTGGGAGGCCATATAAGCGAATTCTTCAAGCTGCTTATTTGAGTAGAGGAGGCGATTGGCGGTGTCTGCTTGTCTCTTCTCCGCCTTTTCGCGGTTAGATATCTCGGCCACGAGACGCTTCTGCCGCTCTTCAAGGTCTTCCATTATATTGAGCATGGCTGTCCTGTTTCTCTCCAAGTAGTTTTTCTCCTCCTCGGTGCCGGCAAGTGTATCTATCAGGTCTCTGCTTCTGGCCGCTATCTTTTCTTCAATCCCCCTGTTGATATCTTTGGCCCGGGTAATTAGGGCCTTAATCGAATCGGCCAGCTCTGCTATTTCGGCCACTTCGTGGTGGGTGGTATCTATATTAAAATCCATATTTGAGAGACCAACCCTTTCGACCTCTTTCTTAAGATTGTCTATAGGGTCAAGAACCAGGTCAGATATATATATGGAGACCAGGTAGCTGATAGAAACGAAGAAGAGGGAAAAGAGAATGAGTATCAGCTTCAGGGACCTTATAATTGCCAACGAGCCCTCTTCCTTAAGTTCTCCCTTTACGCTCCAATTAGTACCTTCTATAGGGCTGCACGTCCCCACAATATTAAACCCGCCATTCTTATACCTGTATATTTTGCCGAAGGGGGAGTTGGTCCCGTTATTTTTGGAGCACCTTTTTATGGCCGATTCATCCTCTGAGTTCCTGCTGAGGAGTCTGCTGATTCCATTCCCCTCTTTATCTACAACGGAGAGAGTTACCCAGCCTAATTCTTCCCCGATTGAAGATAATATTTTATTGATAGTGTCGATCCTTATCTCCGCAACTATCCTCCCCTCCTCTCCATTAGGCCTATTTATTGGGTGACTAAAGGTGATTGTATCGATTGGGTAGAGGGTCTCCCTATGCCCGATCTGAAAATTACTGTCAGGTTTAAGTGTTGGCGATAAACTTTTATCCAGGCCTATAAGGATTTCATCCGTTGAGACCGTTACTTGACCATTTTTGTTCACCAAGGATAAGGAGGCGATGTCAGGATAGTAGCGCATGATATCCTTCATCTTCCCCAGGTACAGACCGTGACCCCCGTTGCCCCCACGTGTACCATTGGTTGGATATTCGATAAGGGGGTAATCTGTCGCGATAAGCCTTATAATGTTTTTGTACTCATCCAAGAGGGCCTCTATGTTTTTGGCGCCTCTTGTGGTCTGGCTTTGCAGGTCGGATATGAAGCGGTTTGTTACATATTTTCGGGCGAAGGGGTATAACGAGACGACCAACATTAGGGACAGAAGAATAGACGCTGTCAGCCAATATAGTCTTATCCGTGTCCCTATCTTCATTTATGATTCTTTCTTGTTTCAATCCCCCTTAACAAAGGGGGAACAACCCCCTTTTATTCCCCCTTTGTTAAGGGGGATAGGGGGTTGTTATAATCTTTTTCTGACCGCCTCGGCGTGTCCCGACAAACCTTCATCTTCGGCTATTGATATGACCTGTCGGCCAACCTTAGCCAAGCTCTCCTTGTTGAATGATATTAGACTGGTTCGTTTCAGAAAATCATAGACGCCCAAGGGGGAGAAGAAACGGGCGCTCCCCCCGGTAGGCAGGACGTGGTTTGGCCCGGCCGCATAATCGCCGACTGCTTCAGGGGTGTAGCTTCCCACAAAAACCGCCCCGGCGTTAACGATTCCCTTTAGCTCTCGGTTAGGATTTTTGGTCATAATCTCAAGATGTTCCGAGGCGACTATATTAGCCAACTCTACCCCTTCCTTCATATCTTTCACTATGAAGGCGATACAGTTGTTTTTGATAGACCTGATAATCATCTCTCCCCTAGCCTGCCGATTGGCCTGACGGGCGAGCTCCTTTTTGACCTCCTTGGCGAGTTCGATTGAATCGGTGACGAGCATCGGGTAGGCATTTTCGTCATGCTCCGCCTGCGATATCAGGTCGGCGGCAATAAAATCTACCCGGCTATCCTTGTCGGCCAGAATCAGTATCTCACTCGGTCCGGCCACCATGTCTATACCGACCACGCCGTAGAGCTGTCTCTTGGCCTCAGCAACATATACATTCCCCGGTCCGACAATCTTGTCTACCTTCTCAACCGTTTTTGTTCCGTAGGCCATGGCCGCAATAGACTGCGCACCGCCTATCGGGAATATCTTATCTACCCCGGCTATCTCGGCGGCGGCCAATATGGTGGGGGATATCTTTCCGTTTGGTGTCGGGGTGGCCAAGAATATCTTTTCCACACCGGCGACTTGGGCCGGTATGGCATTCATCAGGACGGATGAGGGATAGGTAGCCTTTCCCCCCGGGGCGTAGATGCCGACCTTGGCTATCGGGGTAATGATTTGCCCCAGAGTTATGCCCGGTTCTGAAACCTTCCAACTTTTCTCCAGCTGGTTTTTGTGGAATTTTCGTATCCTGTTGGCGGCGAATTTCAGGTCGCTTACTAGGCCGCTTGAGGCCTTCTTAGCCCCCTTGATTATATCTTTACGCTCAATGGCGTAGCCGTCGGGAGACAGGTCAATACCGTCAAACTTTTTGGTAAACCTAATGACCGCTCGGTCTCCCTCTTTTTTTACCTTTTTGATTATTGTTCGTACGGTATCTTCTATCGAGTCGTTGGAATAATCACCCCTATTTTTTATCTTTTTTAATTCTCTCTCAAAACCCTTGGTGCCGCTTTCAACTATTTTCATAATATTTCTTTCTCCAAACTATAACCTTATGTTTTAAAGATATATTCTCCAGAATAGCAGATAGACACGATTCTAACAAAATATAGTCCGGCACTTGTCAAACAGATTTGCTTTGAGATTAAATAGGCTAAAATTGACGAAGGAAGACATGATATGATACAATTCCGCAGTTGTTAAACGGCGAGTTAATCTTATTAACCGTTTGTTTATAATGACATTAGGTAGGCCATTGCTGGCGTAGCTCAGGGGTAGAGCAACTGATTCGTAATCAGTAGGTCGGAGGTTCAATTCCTCTCGCCAGCTTTTAAGCTGCGGCTATTTCTTCCGAGGTAATTTATCTTTTACCCCCTTTAGCTTGGACGAAATTTTAGGGTCTTCTTTTATGGCCAGAGATTTTTCCCAATTCTCGGAGGCCATCTTATAATCGTCAAGGGCATAATAGACATCACCAAGGTGATCCATGATCAGCGGGTCGGCCGGAACAAACTTTAGGCTCTTCTTCAGTTCCTTGAGGGCCTTTTTATATTGCCCCCTCTTGTAGTAGACCCAGCCGATGGTATCAAGATAGTATCCGTTTTTCGGTTCCATCTTAAGACCCTCCTTTATATGGCCGAGGGCCTTATCCAAATCTCCCCCCTCTTCGGCTATCGTGTAGGCGATATAATTGTGGGCGGTTGAATGGTTAGGGTTGAGGGCTATGGCTCTCTCCATCTCCTCTATAGATCCCTTATAATCCCTCTTATTATCCAAGACGATGCCGAGCCAGAAGTGGTAATCGTCATCATTCGGGTTAAGCTCAATCGCCCGCCTCAAACTCTTCTCTGCCTCTTCATACCTCTTGTTGTTTAATCTGGCAACGGCCAGATAATAGTGGAGACTCGGGTTGTCCGGAAGCACCTTTATCCCCTTTTCAATTATAGCTATAGCGTCTTTCTCCCTCCCCGCATCTTCGTATAGTTTGATGAGGTGAATATATATATCAAAGTTACCTTTATCCTTCTTGAGCATCTCTTCCCACTCAATTGTGGCCTTATCATATTGGCCGAGCTTTTCGTAGAGGTAGGCGATATATTTGTCTATCTTAGGGGAGTCAGGTTTGACACTCCTTATAAGGAGAAACTGCTCGAGGGACTCGGTAATATTATTATCTTGATAATAGATAAGGGCCAGGTTGAACCTGCTGTTTACATCCCATGGGTAGTCAAGAAGTATAGCGTTAAGTGTCTCAACGGCTAGGTCATACTTCTCTTGGCTCATATATATCGCTGCTACCTGTTCTAAGGCCAGGTGGTTGGTAGGTTCATTCTCAAGTATAATCGTGTAGGTATCAATGGCCCTCCTATAATCCTTTTCAAGCTGGTATATGACGGCCAAGTTTTCCAGGGCCTTATCAAAATCAGGCTTTATCCTTATACTCTTTTTAAGATATTTCTTCGCTTCTCGATACCTTTTGGTCATTACATGGGCCCGGGCGATATAGTAATATCCTAAGTAAGAATTTTTATCCTTTTTGGTCAGGAGGGTTAAGGTGTCGATGGCCTCGTCATACCTCCCCTCCTCTATGAATAGATGCCCCAGAGACAGGTACGAAGCTAAATAATCGGGATCTTTTTCTATTATCTCTCGGTAGGTCTTCTCAGCCATATCCGGTTTGTTGGTCTTGGCATATAGTTCGCCGAGGAGGAGGTGAATCTCTGAATCCTCGGGACGGAGGGCTGAGAACTCTTTTGTCACCTTTAAGGCCCCCTCCATCTCATTGGTATACATGGAGAGGATGATTATCTTCCTGAGAATTGTGATGGAGGCGGGGTCATAATCTCTGGCGGCCTTATACTCCTTCAAGGCTTCCGGCCTCTTATTGCCCATCTCAAATATCTGACCCTTGATGAAATGGCTATAGGCCCTGTGGTCGGAGGGGGGGGCTTCTTCAATGGTTCTTAGAGGCAGAATCAGCTCCTCAGGGATATTGAGCGGTTCCCTATCGGTCGGGGTGGTGACACAGCCGGTAAGTAGAGTAAAAATCAGTAGAGAAATTAGGGTTGAAGCTCTCCTATCTCCCATAAGGCCCTCCTTTTTTTCCGTAAGAACCATATCCTGAATCCGTTACCCTGAAGACAATCTTATTAACCGCCTCTCCTCCCGATACGCTATTAAGCTTATCTCGTAAATTCCCTTCAAGAAACATAAGCTGTCTCATCCAAACGGCGTCCCTCACCTTCACAAAAAGGGTCTTTCCTTTGATGTCATATGGAGTGGCCACTTTGGCAATCTGCTCCCCTACCGCCTCGTCCCATATTTCAAAGGCCTTGTACTGGCGCATCTTCCCCTCCAAACCAAAGTTTTTCAGGGCCTTATCCAATATAGTGCCGATTGTCTTCATATTTTTATAATAAATGTATATCGGTGCAAAAATTAGGGATACTATGCAAAACTATCCTATCACCGGAAGCTCATATGTTAACAGATTTATTTATCCTTATCCAAGGATGGGGGGGAGCTATTTATGGATGTGCCAATCTCCCCCCCTGCATAATAGTAATTAAGCGGGGAAATTTAATATATCGGCTAATCAAAAAAATGTTTTCGCCGATATTAGATGTAGGGGCTATAATATGAGAAACAATATATGGGAAAGATACTGCTATGAAAATAGACCCCAAAGATATTAAGGTGGCGGCCCTTGCGGGCAAAATCACCCCATCTCAAAAAAAAGAGGCGGGGAAGGATTCTTTTGATGCCCTCCTAAGCGAGGTGATATCGCGAAAAGGGATTAGTGCCGATAAGGCCGCCCCCCTGTCTGACATGCCCGATATTGTGTCTACTACTTCTGCGCCTCAAGACCCCTTTTTTAACACGGCATCGGTAGATAAGTTAGAGAGAATCTTCAACATGATGGATGTTTACCAAAATGCTCTTAACAACGAGCAAATAGGTATTCAGCACTTTGAGGGTTCTTTGGAGGAGTTGATTGCTATGAGCCGAAAGGCTATAGAACTTATGGCCTACCTGCCGCCCGAGGATGGGCTTGGGGAGATAATATCTGAATCAGCCGCCACCCTTATAACGGATAGCCGGCTCTACCACAGCCTGAAAAGGTCCAACTAAATCTTTATTCGATAACCTTAGGAACCTTTAAAAATGTTCCTTCCCTCTGCGGGGCATTGGATAGCAGATCCCCACTGAAAAAGGGCTGGCGTAATTTATCCTCTCTCATGAGGACTCCCTCTTCGGAATTACTTGAAGTGATATCGACACCATCGGTAGCCAAGCGGTTCAGCTTGCCTATATGCCCCAATATGTCGCTCAATTGGTGTGGAAAGGTGGAAACTTCATCGGGGGTAAGGTTTAGGCGGGCCAAAGCGGCTACCTTCTTAACCTCACCTTCCGATATTTTTATCTGCGGTGACTTGCCTTCTTGCTCCGCCATCTTCTCTTTGCTTTCTTCTTCTTTGTAGAACTTGCCATTATATTGCTCCTATGCGTATGATTAAGCGATTTATTATAGCAGAAGATAACCTATTGTCTATACTAAACTATCCCTGTGTAGCGAGCAGATAAACTGTCCTCATCTGTAGCACATCAATTGTCCGGTTATTATTATAATGTATGGCCAGAGAAAGGAGGGCTATACATGAGACGAACGGAGATACTGCAGGAGGTTCGGAAGATGAGATTTGAAGA
>JAHJSF010000183.1 GCA_018830405.1 Nitrospinota bacterium
ATGTATAGGTTATTTTTTTACAGGCCCTTAATATGCATGAAATGTCGATAGCAGAATCGGTAATGTCAATTATCGATGAGGAGGTGGCTAAAAACAACGGAAAGAGGGCGGTCAGGGTTCTACTTGTCATCGGAAAACTTTCTACCATTGTTCCTGAGTCTCTTATCTTCTGCATCAATGCCAATAAAGAAGGGACGGTTTTCCAGGATGCGGAGTTTGCAATAGAAGAGATACCCGGTAAGGGATATTGTAAGGAGTGTGACAAGGAGTATGAAGTCGGCCCGCATCAATTTTTTTGTGAGGTGTGTGAGAATGTCTTGGAGGTTAGGGGCGGAACCGAGCTGCTAATAAAGGAATTGGAGATAGAATGAGCCGTACCATAAGGATAGAAAAAAAGATATTGGAGGCGAACAATATTATTGCCGAACGGAATAGGAAGAGATTTGCCGAGGAGGGGATAATGGTGGTCAACATAATGAGTTCCCCCGGTTCCGGAAAGACCACCCTCCTTGAAAAGAGTATAGCCCTCCTATCTGATAGGATTAACATAGGTGTCATAGAAGGGGATATTGCTACCGATAAGGATGCTGTTCGGGTCGAAGAGGCGGGGGCCAAATGGGTTACCCAGATTAACACCGGCGGCACATGCCACCTTGAAGCGGGGATGATAGAGCAGGCGATGGAGGATATGCCTAAGGGGTTAGACCTTCTGATAATAGAGAATATCGGCAATCTTATCTGTCCGGTTGGTATGGACCTGGGGGAAGAGATAAAGATTATGCTCTCCTCTATAACCGAGGGGATGGATAAACCAAAGAAATATCCGGGGATATATAGGGCCTGTAAGGTCTTGGTGGTCAATAAGGTTGACCTAGCCCCGATGGTTGATGTTGATCCGGACGCCCTTGTGACCGAATCGCTGGAAGTCAATCCGCAGCTTAAGGTATTTAAGACCTCTGCCAGAACAGGGGAAGGGGTAGATGATTGGTGTGAATGGCTTCTCTCCATTTCTAAAAAAGGATAAGACTTAGGCATGATTAACCGTTTAATAGCCCTTTCTCTGGAAGAGGATTTAGGGGAGGCTGGCGATGTTACTACCCGCTACTCCATTGGAGGGAATCTGGCCGGCCGGGGGAATGTCTATGCCAAGGAGGGGTTTGTCCTGGCCGGAATAGATATATTCAAACGCGTTTTTGAGACGGTTGATAAAGGGGTTATCTTTTCTGAGGCCCGTAAGGATGGGGAGAATATATGTTCAGGAGCGAATATCATATCTGTCGCCGGCCCTCTCTCCTCGCTGCTGACCGCTGAGAGAACCGCCCTTAATTTCCTACAGCATCTCTCCGGTGTGGCCACCATGACCAGTAAATTTGTAAAAAAGATTGAGGGGACATCGGCCGTTATTATCGACACGAGAAAGACAACCCCCGGCTGGCGCAGTCTTGAGAAGAAGGCTGTTCTCCAGGGGGGTGGGGAGAACCATAGATTCGGTCTATACGACAGGTTTCTTATTAAAGACAACCATATAAAAGGGGCGGGGGGAATCACCTCAGCCGTTGAAAAGTGCCGAGAGGCGGGCCTCGACCTTAAGATAGAGGTAGAGACGGAGTCTATGTCCCAAGTCAAAGAGGCGGTTGAGGCGGGGGCAGATATTATTATGCTCGACAATATGTCGGTTGAGGCAATGAAAGAGGCGGTCTCTTTTATAGGGGGGCGGAGCAAGGTTGAGGCCTCCGGAAATGTTACCCTGGCTAACGTTAGAGAGATAGCCGAGACTGGGGTTGACTACATATCTATAGGGGCGATAACCCATTCAGCCCCGGCGGTGGATATCAGTATGAAAATATTATGACAGTTGGGAATACTATTTCCTCTTTAGAAATTGAGAAGCACCTGTCCGATAATTCAAGAGGGTTGCAGCTGATTGTTGTTGATGAGACCGATTCTACCAACGATATGGCCAAGGTCTTGTCTAAGGAGGGGAAGAAGCGATTTGCGGTTATCGCCAAACGTCAGACAAGAGGGAAGGGGAGGGGAGAACATATCTGGGCGTCTCCCGATGGGGGGATATATCTCTCTCTAACCATTGAGAATGATCTCCCTAAGAGGCGTATTCCCCTTCTTAACCTAACCCTGGCCGTCGCAGCCGCTGAGACTATTTTACAAACAACGGGGGCAACAGTTTCTCTTAAATGGCCTAATGATATATACCTGCACGGCCGTAAGCTGGGGGGTATTTTGATAGAGAGCTCCACCGGCCCAACCGACTATATCGTGGCCGGAATAGGGATAAACCTGAATA
This sequence comes from Nitrospinota bacterium, assembly GCA_018830405.1. Classification (GTDB taxonomy): domain Bacteria; phylum Nitrospinota; class Nitrospinia; order UBA9942; family JAHJSF01; genus JAHJSF01. Next base: position 2,303 of record JAHJSF010000183.1, read on the forward strand.
GTGAGATGGAGTCCTTTCCCCCTGAGCTTAGAGAGGGCGTATCCTCTATCTATGGGGAAACAGGGCTGTTTTACGATCCAAATTTATTTATTGCTAATCTGATATCTTCAATATTAAAGTGGACCGATATAACGATTGCGGAATCGGACAGAGTCATAGACGAGTGGAGCCGGCTATCTGTAACATTGGGGAGCAGGGTCGCCTTTGTGGTAGGGGGACGAACCATAAGAGGTTTGGCCGTAGGGGTGGATAGTGACGGTTTTTTGATGGTGGAAGATGATGATACCCACCTTACCGAGAAAATTGTATCACCTAATATTTTGGGGGAAGTATGCTGTTAGCCGTTGATCTGGGGAATACACACATTGTGATAGGGGTATTTGAGGGGAAGGGTTTGTGTTGTGAGTGGAGGATTAGCACATATCCGCAAAAGACCTCTGATGAATATGCGGCCATAATGTCCGAGCTATTCCGCGGCCAAGGGATATCCCTCTCTATGATAAACAAGGCGATTCTTTCCAGCGTAGTTCCCCATATCACAGGGGAGATAGTCAATTACATAAAACTATATCTGGAGATTGAGCCAATAATTGTTGATGGGAACAGTGATACAGGTATAGAGGTTGCCATTGATGACCCGAGCGAGGTTGGTTCCGACAGGATTGTCAATGCAGTTGCCGCAGTGGAGCAGTTTGGGGCGCCCCTGATAGTGGTTGATTTTGGAACGGCCACAACCTTTGATGTTATATCGGCCGATAAAAGATATTTGGGAGGGGCCATCGCCCCGGGGATAAATCTCTCTATGGACGCCCTGGTGTCGAAAACGGCTAAGCTTCCCAGGATAGAGGTTAAGGCGCCCCCAAGTGTGATAGGGACAAACACGGTTACAGCTATGCAGTCGGGCCTTTTCTACGGCTATATAGGATTAGTAGACGGGATTATAGAGAGAATGATAGGAGAGATAGACGGCAGGGTTGAGGTGATAGCCACCGGAGGATTGGCCACACTCATTTCTTCATCCTCAAGGTTTATAAGCAAGGTCTCCCCCTCGCTTACCCTGAATGGCTTGAGGATTATATACGACCGGCGCGACAGAGCGACATAAATTCGTATACCTTTGTTGCTCCTTGGCTCGTCGTTACGGCGTATTCCCCCTTAACAAAGGGGGATGAGGGGGTTGTATAAAAATACGTCTCACTCCTCGCCTTTGTCGCGTCTCGGGCTACTTTTTTCTGACGCTCTGTATAATGGCCAACCGGAACCCCTGATATTAGAATATAAATACCGCTGCTGCGACCACGGTGCAATAGCCGTTATTCTTTACTATGGCCGATTTGGTTGTATTGGTTGTCTTGACTATCTTGTTGCTTATCTTAAAGACCTCTTTTTTTTCATCCCAACTAGTATCCTCGTCAAACTCAACACCCAAGGTGGAGGCGAGCATGGCCGCGGCAATATCCTCCGCATAGTCTCCGGTCACTTTCTCATTCTGTCCAAAGCCGTGGTGCTCGCTCAGATAGCCGTAGGCATTCTTGTTGGTTGGAACGGCGCATCCTATAGATGTGGCTATAAGGCGGTGCGGTTCATTGCTGCCGCATCTGGCCATTACGCAGAAGGTAATCATTCCCGGCTCCAGAAGAGCAATTCCTTCTTTTTTGCTGATTATTTTGCACTTTGGAGGAAGTATGCTCGAAACATATACCAGGTTACACTTCTCTATCCCTGCATCCCTTAAGGCCAACTCAAAGGACCTAAGCTCATGCTTGTGGGTTCCAACGCCGCTGGTGAAGAACATTTTTTTAGGTACAAGGGTCATCTATCTCTTTCCTCCTAGAAAGTTTTTTTAATGTATTTATTTGTTATGGGCAATCTCCTATCCTTGCCAAATGCCTTAGGGGTTATTTTTACCCCCGGCGGAGATTGTCTCCTCTTGTATTCGCTGCTGTTTAGCATACCGATTATCTTACTAACCGTCTCCATATTGCAACCTTTTTTTATTTTCTCTGATATATTTCCGTCATTTTCAATATATTCTCCTATGATTGGATCCAATATATCGTATGGGGGGAGAGAGTCGGTATCCCTCTGATCGGGGCGAAGTTCGGCCGAGGGTTCCTTCTCTATTATGGCCTGCGGTATCAGATCAAACCCAGCCTTGGCGTTTCTGTAGGCGGCCAGCTGATAGACCATAATCTTGGGGACATCCTTTAGAACGGCAAACCCTCCGGCCATATCTCCATACATAGTGCAGTATCCTGTGCTGAATTCACTCTTATTTCCGGTGGCAACAGGGAGCCAGCCGAACTTATTGGAGAGGGCCATTATGATAGTCCCCCGTATCCTCGACTGTATATTTTCCTCGGCGACATCCGGCTCTCTCCCCTCAAAGAGGGACGACAGAGAGCTATGGTAAGACTCTATCATCCCCCCTATGTCTACCTCTTCTATCCGCATGCCGAGGTTTTTGGCCAACCTGGCCGAATCGGTTACGCTCCCTTTGGAGGATATCGGGGATGGCATTGTAACCCCAATAACATTTTCCGGGCCGATTGCATCGACGGCCAGCGTTGCAGTCAGGGCCGAATCTATCCCGCCACTCAGTCCCAAAACCGCCTCAGAGAAACCATTTTTTCTTATGTAGTCCCTGAGTCCCAACACCAAGGCGGAGTATATCTCCTCCTCCCGACCGATTTTTTGGGGAGTATTCTTTTTAATCCCCTGTTCAGGGGGAGGAAGCGGAGTGTCTGATATCTTAACCGTTATAGGGGCAATCGCCTTAGAACCCGATTTCCTCCCCCTCCTCTTGTCGAGCAGATTGAGGGGCAAATCGGAGATAATAAGATCCTCTTCAAATCTTTTCCCCATATCGATAACCTTGCCGTCGGGGGAGAATATCATTGAACCTCCGTCGAAGACCAGTTCGTCCTGTCCCCCAACAAGATTGTTGTAGAGGAGAAAGAGATTGTTATCCTTGGCCCTCTTGGCCAGCATCCTCTTTTTCTGGGCGAATTTACCTGAGTGGTAGGGGGATGAGGAGAGGTTGGCCATAATCCTTACCCCTCTATCGGCCGCTTGTATGGTTACCGGACCGGCCTCGTGCCATATATCTTCGCATATATTTACTGCCACCTTTACCCCGTTTATCAGAAATATAGGGGGGGCGTCACCGGGGGTGAAGTATCTCTTCTCATCGAAGACCCCGTAGTTGGGGAGGAGTATTTTATGGTATACCCCTCTAATCTTCCCTTTATGCAGGATGGCGGCGGCATTAAAACCATCTCCCCCTTTTTTGTCAGCGAAGCCGACAATGGCCGTTGTCTTTTTAACGAACGAGGCCACACGTTTCAATTCGGTCAGATTATCTTTTATGAATGACTTGTTGAGAAGGAGGTCTTCAGGGGGGTAGCCAGTTATGGCCAACTCAGGGAAGAGGATGAGCCCTGCCGATAGCCTCTCCCCTTTCTTGATATACTCCACCACCTTATCCCCGTTACCCCGCAGGTCGCCTACTGTGGTGTTTATCTGGGCTAAGACTACACGAAAGGTATTCATGCTACTTATTGTTGACGGCGTAGACAATTTTCCACAGGTCTATCTTCTTCAGACTCTCCTTACGGTGTATCTCCAGATTGGCCTTCTTGGTCAGTTCGTCCAGACAAAGATTGGCCTTCCAGCCTATCTTGCAGGTGAAGGGGTTGAGGGCCTCTTCTATTCTCCCCATTAGTTTGTTCTTGCTTTTGAAATGGTTCATTATTATCAGCAGCCCATCCTTTTTGCAGACACGTTTCATTTCGGCTATAACCTTAACCGGGTCGGGAACGACACTTATGACGAAGGTGGCGATAACAAAATCGAAGGTATCGTCTTCAAACAGGAGGTTTGAGGCGTCCATCTCTTTTAAGGTTATGTGGGTCATGTCGAATTTGTCCACCTTGTCCTGAGCCTTTTTCAGCATCTCGGCCGAGAGGTCAATTCCGGTAACCTCACAAAATTCAGGATAGAGGGGAAGGGTTAAACCCGTTCCTACCCCGACATCCAAGACCTTATGGTTTGGCCTTATATCTATACTGTTTATAACATGCCTGTGGCGCGGGTAGAAAAAGCGTTTAAAGATTAGGTCATATATATATGACTGGGTATTGTATATCTTTTTAATACTGCTATTTTGCATCAAGGTGTTCTTCCTCCTAATAATATGTATGAACACAAATATAAAGCAGGCATTATATCTTGTTCGGTCTCTCTATGTAAACCAAAATGGAGCAAATAACTATGTGACAATATTGCACTTATCCTGTCTTTTCTCTCTCCAATTCTTTGGCCTCTTCCCATAGCTTATCCATCTCGGCCAGCGAAACATCTGCCATAGTTTTACCCCCCTCGGCCAGTCGCTCCTCTATGTGGCGGAACCGTTTGGCAAAGCGGACAATCGTCTTTTTAAGGGCCTCATCCGGGTTTACCTCAACAAATCTGGCTATATTTACCAGGGCGAAGAAGAGGTCTCCCATCTCCGCCTCTATCTCCTCCGTCTTGCCGGCCAGGAAGGCCTCCTTGAATTCCCCCATCTCCTCTTCTACCTTGGCGAAGACATCATCGACATTGTCCCAGTCGAAACCTACCCTGGCCGCCCTCTCCTGTATCCTATGGGCCTGAATTATGGAGGGGAGGCTCTTCGGAATCCCCTCAAGGGCCGATTTTCTATTTTCGTTCCCCTTCTCCTTGCTCTTTATCTCCTCCCACTGCTTTAGAACCGCAGCGGCGTTATCCGCCCCGCTATCTCCGAATACATGCGGGTGCCTTCGGATCATCTTTTCCCTTATGGTGGTGATGACATCGTCGATATCAAACTTCCCCGCCTCTTCGGCCAGATTAGCGTGGAAAACAATCTGTAATAGCAGATCCCCCAGCTCCTCCTTAAGTTTGTCAGGGTTGCCGCTCTCAATCGCCTCGATTGTTTCGTAGGTCTCCTCTATCAGGCATGGTTTTATTGAATCGTGGTTCTGTTCCATATCCCAAGGGCATCCCCCCGGTCCTCTCAGTTTCTTAATAACCTCAACCAACGACTCCAACTCCTTCCCATTACCCATTATTCCCAATCCTCATTGTGTTGTTTAAATTGTCTAGATTTCTAATTCTACACCGAAAGTTAGGGGATGGGCTAAAGATTAAAAAAGGGGAGGTTTTTTAAACCGCCGAGGAGGCAGAGGACACAGAGCTTTTTATTTTTTAGGCAAGGAACACTCTAAACATGCAAAAAGGATTAATTAGTGATGAAGAGAAGTGAAAAGTATTATTGGAAGATTTGACTACTATCCAATTTTTCAAACTTTGATTATTTTTATCTTATATTCTTTTTCCAGGCTTCTTGTTGCCACTACGGCCTCTATCTTAGATAACCATACTCTGTCATGATTTGCTTTATCCTTAACGAATTTTTCTTCGCCTGTTTCCTTATTAACCAAAAGAACCTTATAATTTTCTATTTTATTACCACCGAAAAGACCCATTTTTATCCTCTAAATCCTTTTATTTTCCATTACCAGGGATATGTCCTTCTGTTTTTTGGAGGCAGTAAAGAGCCTGTTTGGATACTGTCATAGTATCAAAACAGGAGGGGGATACACAATTCCAATCCTAAAAATTAAATGACGGAGCAGTTCTTCTCCTCCCTTTAGCAAAGCATGTCCTCGACAGCGATCGGGGAGAAGGCAAGGAGGGATTTGAAACATATTTTAACCACTGAGACACAGAGTTAAGGAACAAGTCCTCAAGATTCTACTATTTACTCAACATCTTAAGTATATGTTTGGCTAAGGAGTTTTTAATCTCGTTGTGCCGGGGAATCGGCTGAGATATTTTTGTATCGGGGTTGGTATACCAATCGTGTCGGCCCCCATGACGGATGAGCAGGCAGCCCATTTTTTCAATGGTGCGGATTAAATCTTTACGCTTCATGCGACCGAAAGTTCACCAACGCGAAGGACATTGGGGATATTGCCGCTTGTTAATTCCTCGTGTATGTCTTTCAGGTTTGCCTTCAATTCATCAAGGGTTTCCCCCTCTGTTCTGTAGTCGGGGAATTCTTCAAGCCAGCCGATGAACATATCTTCATCCTGGTAATAAACGAATTTTTTTGTTTCCATAATCTTTCCCTTTCACTCTGTTTTTTGGAGGCAGTAAAGAGCCTGTTTAGTTATCGTCATAGTATCAAAACAGGAGGGGGATACACAATTCTAATCCTAAAAATGAAATAGCAGAGCAGTTCTTCTCCTCCCTTTAGCAAAGCATGTCCTCGACAGCGATCGGGGAGAAGGCAAGGAGGGATTTGAAACATATTTTAACCACGAACCAGAGGAAAAGCACAAAAAACACGCCCCACTCTTGTCATTCCGCACTTGATGCGGAATCCAGCCCCCCTAAAAACAATTAAATAATCCCTTCCCTTTTGATAGAATACCGAGTCATAAAGAGTGGTTGCAAAAAGCCAATGCCGTCTGTAAAAAAGGAAAGTAAAGAATGACCTTAGACGAATATATCAAGACGATAAACGAACGGCATAAACTCGGCAACGCAACCGAACACACCTTCAGGGGCGACCTGCAACGCCTCATCGAAACCTTAGCCCCCGCAATCAGGGCCACCAACGAACCTAAAAGGCAATTGTGCGGCGCGCCAGATTACATCATCACCAAAAAAGATATCCCCGTCGGTTTTATAGAGGCCAAAGACATTGGGGATAAAGACCTTGAAGGAGCTAAAAAGACAGAAAACAAAGAACAGTTCGACCGCTACAAGGCCGCCCTTTCCAATCTTATATTCACCGACTATTTAGACTTTCATCTCTATAAAGACGGGAAATTTGTTACCAAGATAGCCATTGCCGAGATTACCCCCAAAGGGATAAAAGCATTACCCCAAAACTTTGCCCCCTTTGAAGCCCTCATAAAAGACTTTTGCTCCTATATCGGCCAAACCATCAAAAGCCCTAAAAAGCTGGCTGAGATGATGGCCGGGAAGGCCCGCCTACTCTCCGATGTTATTGCCAAGGCCCTCACCAGTGATGAAACCCACAACGAAGACAGCTCCCTTAAAGAGCAGATGCACGCCTTCAAAGAGATTCTTATTCACGATATCACCCCCAAAGGTTTTGCCGATGTCTATGCCCAAACAATCGCCTACGGCATGTTCGCCGCCCGTCTGCACGATACTACTTTAGACAACTTTACCCGACAGGAAGCAGCGGAACTTATTCCAAAATCAAACCCCTTCCTCCGCAAACTCTTCGGCTACATATCAGGGCCCGACATAGACGACAGAATAAAATGGATAGTCGACAGCCTGGCCGATATCTTCCTCGCCTGCAACGTAGAAGAGATACTCAAAAACTATGGCAAAAGCACCAAAACGGAAGACCCGATTATCCATTTCTATGAAACCTTCCTGAGCGAATACGACCCTAAACTCCGTAAAGCTAGAGGCGTTTGGTACACCCCTCATCCGGTAGTAAACTTCATTGTCCGGGCGGTGGATGAGATTCTGAAAACAGAATTTAATCTCCCCCAAGGTCTGGCCGATACAAGCCAAACCAAAATTAAAGTAAGACGACAAGGGAAACAGGTAGAAGAGGAAGTCCATAGGGTGCAGATACTCGACCCGGCCACAGGGACAGGGACATTCCTAGCCGAAGTGGTCAAACAGATATACAAAGGGTTTGAAGGGCAAGAGGGGATTTGGAGCAACTATGTAGAAACCCATCTACTGCCTCGCCTAAACGGTTTTGAACTCCTCATGGCCAGCTACGCCATGGCCCATCTGAAACTCGATCTACTCCTGAAAGAAACAGGCTACACCCCAACCAAAAACCAGCGTCTCAATGTCTACCTGACCAATAGTTTGGAAGAACACCACCCCGACACCGGAACCCTCTTTGCCAGTTGGCTAAGTAGCGAGGCCAACGCCGCCAATCATATAAAAAGGGACACCCCCGTAATGGTCATAATGGGGAATCCCCCCTATAGCGGCGAAAGTGCCAATAAAGGGGAATGGATTATGAAGTTGATGGAGGATTATAAAAAAGAGCCGGGGGGAAAAGAAAAACTAAAAGAAAGAAACCCCAAATGGATAAATGACGACTATGTAAAGTTCTTGCGTTACGGCCAGCACTTTATTGAAAAGAACGGTAGCGGTGTCTTGGCCTTCATCAATCCGCACGGCTTTCTCGACAACCCAACCTTTAGAGGGATGCGCTGGAACCTCCTTAAAACCTACGACAAGATTTACACCATAGACCTGCACGGCAACTCTAAGAAAAAAGAGACTGCGCCGGATGGGAGCAAAGACGAAAATGTCTTTGATATCATGCAGGGTGTTTCTATAAATGCCTTAGTAAAAACGGGGAAGAAAAAGACCAACGAATTGGGGAAGATTTTTCATTTTGATTTGTTTGGAAAAAGAGAGCTGAAATATGATTTTCTTTCTGAAAATTCTATTAAAACTATCCCCTACAGAGAATTACCCAACCAAGCCCCAATGTACTTTATGGTGCAAAAGGATTTCAAGGTTCAGGAAGAATACAACAAGGGCATTTCTACCAATAAATTATTTCCTTTGAACAATGTGGGGATAGTAACAGCAAGAGATGCCTTTACTATTCATAATTCAAAAAATGAAGTTGAAAATACTATAAATAAGTTTTTAAGCTTAGACGATGAGTCGGCAAGAGCTAAATTTAATTTAGGTAAAGATGTTAGGGATTGGCAAGTTAATTTTGCTAAGAAAGACTTGCAAAATAACTATCCTAATAAAGGGCAGTTTGCAAAAGTTTCTTATCGACTATTTGATGACAAATGGACTTTCTTTACTGGTTATTCAAAAGGTTTCCACTGTTATCCTAGAACCGAAATAATGCAACATTTCCTGATTGGCAAAAATTTTGGGCTATCACTTTGTAAGCAGTTTAAATCAGGCGATACGTACCAACATGTTTTTATGACAAACAAAATAATTGAGAGCTCATTTGTTTCTAATAAAACAAGCGAGATAACAAGTGTTTTCCCTCTCTATCTCTACCCCGAAGCCAACGCTCAGCAAACCCTCGGTCAAACCGGCCAAAGAACCCCCAACCTCAACCCTGAGATTGTCAATCAGATAGCCGGGAAGCTCGGCTTAACCTTCACCAACGAGAAGGAAGAAACCGAGGGGACATTCGCCCCGATAGATATTCTCGATTACATCTATGCGGTTCTCCACAGCCCGACCTATAGGGAAAAGTACAAAGAGTTTTTAAAGATTGATTTTCCGCGCGTGCC
>JAHJSF010000184.1 GCA_018830405.1 Nitrospinota bacterium
GCACTATGCCATACCGGACGATAGTGGTAAAGATGATTACGCCGAGATTGTTATAGGTCTGGAACACCGTTTCGAAAATGATTTTTTTCTCCGCCTTGAACATTTTTATCATGGGAAAGGGGAGGGGGATTTGGATAATTATTCCCTCCCTATAATTGAGCTTGTTGACAGGGGGGGATATTTGGCCAAAAGATATAGTGTCCTGAGCGGCAACTATCAATTCACTCCCCTCTTGGCTGGTGATGTGGCCTACATAATAAACCATGTAGATAACTCATCTCTTATCGCCCTGAATGGTGTCTATTCCCTCTCTGATGAATCGGAACTGTCGGCCGGGCTTAATCTCCCGATGGGGGATGAACCTGAGGGGGGAGTATTAAAGAGTGAGTTTGGACTTATGCCGACTACTATCGGCCTGGAATATAGAATTTATTATTAGTTTTTCTTCATTTCTTGCTTGCCCAAGAAACGAAGCAAAGAAGGCACCGCCTGCTGATTTTTTTGACGGCTTGAAATAACGGTTGGCTTCGGCGTCTAAAGAACTCGCTTCGCTCAGACAGCTTAGACTTTTTCCTCAGCCCCCCTATTTCAATCCTAAAAATCAGATGGCGGAGAAAGGTCTGAATTTTTATTCTCTGATTACCCCCGGACACTCCTCGATAGATCTCTCTTTATCCGATTTGAATATCTCCCAGAAGGGATACTCTCTACACTGTTTTGGCCGGGCCGAGTATATAGTGCATCCATTTTTGTCACTAAAGAAGATGCACTCAAATCCCTTTTCGGTTATTCGTTCTTTGAGGGAGAGTCTGTTATCGGTGCGGGTTGTGTATTGACTGATAAAGTCTATCGAGTTTATTTCGAGGAGATTTGAAATGGCATCAATATCCTTATCTGAAATCCAGATTCCCCCCGACTCTCCGCAACAGCACCTCCCCCCGCATCCTTGGCAGGCAGAGGGATTAAAGCTATAATCAAAACCTTCTCTTTTAATAATGGTATTCAATGTTTTTAGAATGGAACCTTGATTCGGGCAGTAGATGGTTCTTCTTAAGCCCCAATATCTACTGCCGCATTTTGTCTGCTTATGGTATCACAAAAAATATCCTTCTTATTTTCACCTTCTCCTTTTTGATAAATGATGGTGATATACTGCCTACTAAGAGGAATAGATTGACCTAATAGTTATATTCCTCTATTGAGGGGGTTACATTAACGGCTATATACGGGAGATAGGCTATAGAAAATTTATTTGGTTCCACAGAAGGGTTGAAGGCCAGCCAGGTAAAGAGGCTCTCCAATATATACCGCCGCAAGGTTGACCCGCAGGTTGTTATCTCCCTCGAACTGACCAAGTATATATCCTCCTTATCAAGGGAGATTGGCCGACAGATAGGAATCTTGGTGGACCGGCGGGGGAGGATGGCCGCCGTTATTGTTGGTGACCGCCATGAGATAGTTATCCCCCGTCTGTCCGACTATCGTGTCTTCCCAGGCCGCTTGAGAGGACTCCGCTGTATACATACCCACCTTGATGATGAAGTACTTACCCAGGATGACCTGACCGATTTGGCCATCCTGCGCCTCGACCTTATGGGGATCATAAATGTATCTGATGATGGTCTCCCTACAAATATTCACCTTGCCCATCTCATCCCTCCGCACGCCTCAAACCCGACTTGGGTTATTTTGCCCCCAGTTTCTCCCTTCTCTCTGGATATAGAATGCGAAACCCTTATTTCCTCGGTGGAGAGGGAAATACTCAACTATTATGAGGCCTCAGGCGAGGTTAAGGGGAAAAAGAGGGCCATTCTTATATCGGTTACCAACGAATCTCGAAGTGTAGCGGAAGAATCGTTGACCGAGCTGGGAGAGTTGGCCCTGACTGCCGATATAGAACCGTTTAAGGCCATGATTATGCGCCCTCGGACTAATTATTCCAACTATTTTGTGGGGAAGGGGCAGATAAAGAAGATTCTCCTTGAGGCTATGGCCAACGACGTCGACAGCCTTATATTTAACCAGGAGCTTACGCCGGTCCAAGCCAGAACCTTAACCGATTTTACCGACCTTATTATCATAGACAGAACACAGTTGATACTCGACATATTCGGTAAAAGGGCCAAGAGCCGTGACGGTAAGACCAAGGTTGAGCTGGCCCAACTTAAATATGCCATAACCAGACTTTCAGCCAAGGATGATGCCCTCTCCAGGATAAGGGGGGGGATTGGCCTCCGGGGCCCCGGTGAGACAAAGATGGAGATTGGAAGGAGAAGGATTAAGGAGAGGATAGCCAGGCTGGAGAAGGAGCTTAAGACTATGGCCAAGGGGCGTTCTTTGCGGAAGAGGGGGAGACTCAAGTCTGATATTCCCCTTATTTCGATTGTCGGATATACCAACGCCGGAAAATCTACCCTCCTTAATTTACTGACAGGGAGTGATTCGCTGGCCGAGGATAAACTTTTTGCCACCCTTGATCCCCTCAGCCGCCACAAGGTTTTGCCAGGGGGGAGGGAGGTTATTATAAGCGATACGGTCGGTTTTATCCGCGATCTTCCTAAAGACCTGCTCGATGCCTTCCGTTCTACGCTTGAAGAACTACATGATGCCGACCTCTTAATACACCTTGTCGATGTGAGTAACAGAAATCACGCCAAACATATTGAGACGATAGCGGATATATTGTCTGAACTCGGGCTAAGGGATATCCCCTCCATAACTGTCTTGAATAAGTCGGACATGCTGGGGGAGGAGGAGCTGGAGGCCATGTCCAAGCGATATTCCGCTATTCCTATATCGGCCAAAACAAAATATAATATCGAGGGTTTGCTCAACCTCGTGGTCAGTAAGATTTGACGAATGTCTAATACGGAGGTGCATTCAAAATGATAACAAGTCGGCAAGGAGGAAGCGACGTGCAACCCCCTTATTCCCCCTTAACAAAGGGGGATAGGGGGTTGTATGTTGAGGAGCTGACGACGAAGCCAACACAGTTAGCGTTTGAATGTGACTTTGTATAAAGCCAAATAAAAAAGGTCTTTCTTGAACATATTACAGATACACCATAACGACTGCACCGGCGGTTCCGCTATTCAGGCCTATCTTATATCGAAGGGGCTGGCGGAGAAGGGGCATCAGGTTACCTTTCTCACCAGGCGGAGTGATAGGTGGGAAGAGATAAAGAGGGAAGGGGACTTCGATGTTGAGTTTGCCGAGATTAAGGGCTCCTTAGACCTTAAGACTGTATCTGTTATCAGGCGAATAGTTAGGGAGAAGGGGATAGATATTATCCATGTCCACAAGGGGCGGGGACTCAGCTTGGCCCTTATTGCCTCCCTCTTTCTTAAGGTGGGGGGGGTAGTTGTTCATAGGACAGTCAACTTTCCGTTAGACCCCTTAAACAGCATCAAGTATAGACTTAAAAGGCTCGACCGAGTGATAGCCGTATCGAATGCGATTAAAGGGACTCTGATAGAGAGTGGTCACCTTCCCCATAATAAGATATCGGTTGTCCACAGGGGGGTTAACCTTGATAAGTTTCACCCTGATGGGGAGCATAACCTAAATATTAGGTCGGAATTGAAGATTCCTCCTAATAGCAGGATTGTTGGTTCCGTAGCCAATATGTACCGCTATAAAGGGCATGACGACCTCATAGAGGCGGCTGATATCATTATTAAAAGTCATCCCGATACAACCTTCCTATTTGTTGGTAGTTTTGGGGATAGAGAGTATTACGAGTCGCTTAAAAAGAGGATATCGGAACTTGGCCTTGAGAAGAGTATTATCTTTACCGGTTTCAGACAGGATGTCCCCGACCTGATTAATATTTTTGATGTCGGGGTTCTGGCCTCTACCTCCGAGGGATTTCCGGGAGTTATTTTGCAGAAGATGGCTATGGGAAAGCCGGTTGTAGCCACAAATATCGGGGGAATCCCGGAGATTATCGATGATGGGCTTAACGGATTCCTTGTCCCCCCCAATGAGCCTAAATCCTTGGCCGATAAGATAGCCTATCTTTTGGATAATAAAGATAAAGCCAAAGAGATGGGAGCAATGGGGAGAAAAAAAGTGGTTGAGGAGTTTGCCGATTTTAAGCAGATAGAGCATATAGAGAAGGTTTACCAAGATATCTTGGGGTTGGTATGAGTATTTCCATTCCGGTGCTGATGTATCACTCTGTGAATGATGAGCTAAGAGATTCGCGTGATGTCTCGGTTAAGACCTTTGAGTCTCATAACAAATATATAGCCGAACATGGTTACACCTCACTCACCGCGATGGCTCTTTATAAGGCCCTGAAGGGGGAGACCCCTATGCCGGCCAAACCGGTGGTTATTACCTTCGACGATGGGTTTCGCGACAACTACACCAACGCCTTTCCTATCTTAAAGAGATATCATGTTAAGGCTGTCTATTTCGTTGTTTCCTCAAGGAGTGGCGATGATGAGCCTGATTTTATCTCGTGGGAGGAAATGCGTGAAATGGAGAAGACCGGCATTATTGATATCGAGTCTCATACGCACCGCCACCGTAAGGATAACCTTGAAATTATCGGCAGGGGAGGGGAGGAAGAGATATTTGAAGACCTCACCCTTGCACGAAAGATGATAGGGGAAAAATTGGGGAAGGAGTGCCGTTTCCTGGCCTGGCCTCAGGGGCATTATAATGCCAAGATGCTTAAGATTGCCGAGGAGGCCGGTTACTATTCTACCTTTATAACCGAGAACGGCCCCAATATTTCACTCCAAGATGGAAAGATTCGTAGGTTTAAGGTTAAGGAGAGATCGGTCTTTTGGTTGAGAGTAAGGTTATTCCTCTACGGCAACAGTTTCCTTGCCTCTGTTTATGCGAAGATGAAGAAGATCGGATTTTAATTTCTCCTTTTGCTCCCCCTTTAGAAAAGGGGGATTGAGGGGGATTTGAAACTATAATTTCTTTATCCGTGCCTATCTGTGCCTATCCGTGGTTAATTACCTTTTTTTCTCGCGGCCCTCTTGTCATTCCCCGACTCGATCGGGGAATCCAGTCTTTCCCCCCTTTTAATAAGTTGACGAAACACCAAATAATTCATATGCTAAGCCTTAATATTCGGCCAATCTGGCGCAAAGCTTTCGGATAGCTCAACGGTTCAAAATTGAGGGAATGGTGAACATGGCAAAAAACGGCAACGGCAAAACAGAACAATTCGAAAAAACCCTCTTCAAAGCGGCCGATAAACTCCGCAAAAACATGGATGCCGCCGAATACAAACATATCGTTCTCGGCCTCATCTTCCTGAAATATATCTCCGACTCATTTGAAGAACTCTACGCCAAAATAAAAGAGGGGAAAGGAGAGTTTTCCAATTCCAACCCCGAAGATGCCGATGAATACCGGGCCGAAAACGTCTTTTTTGTCCCCGACGTTGCCCGCTGGTACTATCTTCATGCCCGCGCCAAAATCTCATCCATCGGCAAAGATATCGATGACGCCATGGAGGCAATTGAAAAAGAAAATAGTACCCTGAAAGGCATTTTGCCAAAGGTCTATGCCCGCCCTAATCTGGATAAAACCGCCCTCGGCGGACTTATAGATCTAATAGGCAATATAGAGATAGGGAGCGAAGCGGCCAAAAGCAAAGATATCCTTGGCCGTGTCTATGAATATTTCCTGGGGGAGTTTGCCAACGCCGAAGGGAGAAGGGGGGGGCAGTTCTACACCCCCGAATCGATAGTCCGTATAATGGTTGAGATGATAGAGCCATACAAAGGGCGTGTTTACGACCCCTGTTGCGGCAGCGGCGGAATGTTTATCATGAGTGAAAAGTTTGTTGAAGAACATAGTGGAAAACCTGATAACATCTCCATCTACGGGCAAGAGAGCAACCAAACCACCTACCGCCTCTGCCGGATGAATCTGGCCATTCGTGGCATAGACGGAAGCCAAGTTCAATGGAACACCGAAGGCTCATTCCTTCACAATGCGCACAAAGACCTGAAGGCCGATTATATCCTGGCCAATCCCCCCTTCAACGACAGCGACTGGTCGGGGCAACTATTACAGAAAGACCCCCGCTGGAAATACGGTATCCCCCCTGCGGGTAACGCCAACTATGCCTGGCTCCAGCATATGATTTATCATCTATCCCCCAAAGGGATAATGTCCTGCGTATTGGCCAACGGCTCACTCTCCTCCCAAACCAGCGGCGAAGGGGCGATAAGAAAATCTCTGGTCGAAAACGACCTGGTCGATTGCATAGTCGCCCTCCCAAAACAACTCTTTTACAACACCGGCATCCCTGCCTGCCTCTGGTTTATCTCCAGAAAACGGGCCGGAAACGGCGACAGGAAAAGAACAGGAGAAATTCTCTTTATTGACGCCTCAGAGGTTGGCTATATGAAAGACCGCACCCATCGGGCCTTTAGTAGCGAAGATATAACCAAGGTTTCCAAAACCTACCACGAATGGCGAAGCCACAACGGGAAATATGAGGATATAAAAGGCTTTTGCAAATCCGCCCCTATGGAAGAGATAAAGAAACACAACTTTGTCCTTACCCCCGGACGCTATGTCGGGATTAAGGACGAAATTGATGATGGAATCCCATTTGAAGAGAAGATGGCCGCCCTCACCGAAAAACTGGCCGAACAGATAGGGGAAGAAAAGAGGCTTAATGCGGAAATTAGAAAACAACTCAAGAATGTTAGCTTTAACCTGGATTTATGAAAAAAGAAATTATTATTTACCAGTCAAAAAACGGCGCCTTGGAATTTAAAGGTGACTTTAAAAAAGAGACCATTTGGGCGAGTTTGCAACAAATCGCCGATCTTTTTGGTGTCGAAAGATCGTTTATTACGAAACATATCAAGAATATCTTTTCTGATGAAGAGCTGGATGAAAAAGTGGTTAGTGCAAAATTTGCACATGCTGCTGTGGTTGGAAAGAGATATCAAAATAAGAATCTCAACTCAACAATAACAAAGATGGGGATGAATCGCGAAGTAACTGTTGCAAAAAATGCAACAGTTCAATGGGGGAGGCGCAAACTGATTTATGAAAACACTGGAACTATTTAATATCGAAACACCACAAATTCCAACAGCCACAGTCTGGCTGTTAAATGATCTTGCGGAATATCGAGGAAAACAGGAACTGTTCACAAAACAGGCTCCCCAGAAGTTGGCAAAGCTTAAGGAGCACGCTATTATCGAAAGCGCGGTCTCTTCAAACCGCATCGAAGGGGTAGAAATTGAACACAAACGCATTGGCACAGTTGTTTTTGGCAAGGGACTGCTCAGCGACCGCAATGAAGAAGAAGTTCGCGGCTATCAGGCCGCTCTTGCCCTTATCCACAGCGACAGCGCAAAAATAAAAATATCCTCTTCAACAATAAAAAAACTTCATAGCCTTATACGTCCTGATATTTGGGATAGCGGAAAATTTAAAAAAGAAGATGGCGACATTATTGAGAAACATCCGGATGGAAGAATAACCGTAAGGTTCAAACCTACACCAGCCGCCGAAACAGCTGATGCGACAAAAGAGATGTGTAGCCTTTATGATACCCTTTTGAAACATAAAGAAACCCCGCCACTTCTTATATGGGCCGCACAAAATCTAGATTTCTTGTGTATACACCCTTTTCGCGATGGCAACGGCCGCGTTTCAAGATTACTCCTTCTCCTCTCTCTCTATCAACTTGGGTTTGAAGCCGGACGCTACATAAGCCTTGAGCGCATTATAGAACAGAGCAAGGAACGTTATTACGAAACTCTGCAACAAAGCTCGCATGGCTGGCATAAAGGAAGGCATAACCCCTGGCCCTATATCAATTACCTGCTTTACACGCTAAA
>JAHJSF010000002.1 GCA_018830405.1 Nitrospinota bacterium
GGCCGGAACGGATATCTCAGGCTCTAACATCTCTGCCTCAACCAGATCTGCCAAAGGTGTTGGAGGGGGAGTCTCGTCCCTAACCTCCTCGACCGTGGTTAATTCAAAGACACCCTCGTCCTTATGTTCAGTAAAAAACTTGGGGGGTTCATAGACCGGAACGGATATCTCAGGCTCTAACATTTCTGCCTCAACCAGGTCTACCAAAGGTGTTGGAGGGGGAGTCTCGTCTCTAACCTCCTCGACCGTGGTTAATTCTAAGACACCCTCATCCTTATATTCAGTAAAAAACTTGGGGGATTCATAGACCGGAACGGATATCTCAGGCTCTAACATCTCTGCCTCAACCAGATCTATAAAAGAGGTTGGTGGGGGGACAGGCTCATCTCTAACCTCATCAGCCTGGGTCAATTCTAAGACATCATCATCCTTATTGCCCAATTCAGTATCCTTGCCCAAGATTGGTTCCCCCCCTACATCTTCAGAAATGTTTTCCAACAAAATACCCTAAATATAAAGAAAAGACAGGGTTAATCTACGATATATAAACTTAATAGATGTTACCTTTCGCTAAGCCCTGAGTCAAGCCTAACAACCCTAAAGCGATTGACAGGCCTTCCCCCCTCTAATAATATGTATCCATGAGAATAGGACACGGATATGACGTTCATAGATTGGCAAAAGATAGGAGATTGGTTTTGGGGGGAGTCAATATTCCATATCCTCAAGGGCTACTCGGCCATTCCGATGCCGATGTTCTCCTCCACGCCGTAATAGATGCCCTCCTTGGGGCGGCCGGGGAGGGGGATATAGGGCAACATTTCCCGGACAACTCAAACGCATTCAAAGATATATCCAGCCTAATCTTACTTAAAAAAACAGGAGAGATAATAAAGAAGAAGGGGTATAGGGTAAACAATATAGATGCCACAGTAATCGCCCAGGCACCTAAGATAAGCAGTTACATCCCCAAAATGACAGAGCTCATATCCACGACCTTAGGGATAGAAACGTCTTCCGTGAATATAAAGGGGACAACCACTGAAGGACTCGGCTATATTGGGAGAGGGGAGGGGATAGCGGCTCACGCCGTAGCAACAATCAAAACGGAAGATGGGTAAAATAGCTACACCGCCAGTGTTTAGTTGCCTAAGTCTGCGTCAGTACAAGACCGAGAATTTGGCTCGACTGACGCGAAGACAACCGCAGCCATAGCAGGGCCTATGGCGAGGATTGACGACAAAGCCGGGCGAGTCAAAGGCCGGTCAACTACAGCAAGATTTAGGCAATTAAGCACTTAGCTCAACCCTGTTTCTTCCCCCTTCCTTAGCCCTGTAGAGGGCCTCATCTACTCTCTTAAAGAGAGCCTCTTCAGTTTCTCCTGCTCTGTATTCGGCAACACCGAAGCTGCAGGTTGCCTTGATATCATCTCTGGAAAAGGTATGGGCTTCAATATTCTTTCTAATTTTCTCGGCAATCATAGAGGCATTATCTATACTGGTTGAGGGGAGAAGGGTAATGAATTCCTCCCCGCCCCACCTTGAAATAATATCACTCTCCCTTAAGGACAGCTTCAATAGGTCAGCCAGTTCTTTCAAAACCATATCCCCTGCCAAATGGCCATAGGTATCATTGATTTTCTTAAAAAAATCGATGTCGAGAAGAAAAACGGAAAACAATTTACCCCCGTACCTCTTGATTGTCTTTATCTCATGCCCAATAAAATCGGCAAATTTGGAGCGATTATAGAGCCTGGTTAGAAAATCATAATTGGCCACTCCCTCCAATTTATAGTTTTCGTCTTTAAGATTTTTATTAACCTTGGAAAGAAGGGTATTCTGCCCCTGCATATAATCAATCCACTTATTATATCCCATTCTTAGCAGATCTTTTTGGGTAACAATACCGACAAATTTAGAATCCTTATCGGTAACAATAACCCTCTTAGAGTCGCTCTTCTGCATATAATCTACAGCATCCCCCACGGTTTTATCTACATTCATAGAGGTAACCGGGGAGGTCATATAATTTTTTATTGGTTGTCCAAAATCGGCACGATTATAGGCTAATTTGAGGAAATCTTTGGTTGTAAAAGAGCCTGTCGGATAAGGGCCCTCAAGAACAACAATGGCATTATCGGAAGAATAAGCCATACGGCTTATCACATCTATGGTCGGCTCGTTCATTTCGGCTGTCTTGCCACGATAGTAGGTAACAATATCGGCCAGCTTTTTATTGCGGACGAGCAATTTAGGTTCAAGGTTGGCAATAATGTCGCTATAGGAAATAATACCGACAAGCTTTCCATTCTCGACAACGCTTGTATACTCCTTAATGTCTTCAATATTCTCCATAAGCTCTAAAATGGACATAGTGTAATCCAGTTTGGCTAAGGGGGGGAGATCAAGAGAGGATAGGGGACTTTCAAAATCAATACCGTGAATCTTGCTTCTTATCAGATCATTGGCTATCAAGATAGCGTAACTATTATCATGACTATCGTAGACAACGATATCCCGGACATTACGTTTCACCATAAACCCAATGGCGGCCGTAATGCTCTTCTTGTTATCGATAACTACAACGTCTATAGTTGCTATCGAACCAATATTTGGATACGCCGTTTCTTCCATACGCAGATACCCCTTAGATTAGCTTGCTGAAACAAAACTAAGGCCTTAAAGAACTAGATGAGTTGGCCTAATCTCTGTTCGGACATTATACAATTAAAGGCCATATTGCTATATGGCATTAGTATGCTACTATAGAGACGTAGTTTTTGTCTACACCTATCTGACTAAATAATGATAGGGGGCGACCGGTTTCGACGGGAATAGTGAAATGAAA
>JAHJSF010000185.1 GCA_018830405.1 Nitrospinota bacterium
CCCCCCGCCGGCTCCCGGTCCGGCTCCCGGACCTGCAACGGTCAAAGAAGATTCTATCCGCTATATCCCTCCGTCGCCTCCGGCCGAGGATAGGGTGGTAATAGACAGGGTCATTCCTGCCAAAGATGGGGAGAAAAGTGCGGCTGTCAGCGGAACGATAGCTGCTCCGGAAGGGGGCGGCCGGCAAATAAATGCCTCCGTTATCTCGCCGCCGCCGGGCGAGAGGAGTGTGGGTGCCTCGGCTATTTCCCAGCCCTCGGTTCCCCCGACAGGGTCTGCGGCAGGAAGGATGTCCCCCGCCGGCAGTCCGCCTGAGATAAGGCCTGAGATAAGGCCCGAGATAAGGATAGAAGACCGGCCTAAGGTGAAGTCCGGTTTTCAGGATGATAAAATGGTGTCACTTACTTTAGAGAAGGCCCCCGCTCCGGACAGGGCTGAGGTCGAAGATAGCGGTGGGTTACGGGAACCTTCTTCCCCTATCGAGAGAAAACCGAGCAATAAGGCGGCCATCGGTTATCTGGTCTACAAGATAGAGAATTCAATCGCCCGCGGCAACAGCGCCGAAACAAAGAAGCTGATAGACAAGCTGGGCCGGCTTAAAGGGGAAGATAACGACTATGTCTTAAAACTGAGGGCCTACTGGAACCTGTCGGCGGGGAATGATGATGTCGCCTCCCATTTTCTCCAAAAGGTCCTGAGCCGCAACGAGGATGACCTGGAGGCGGGGATAAATATGGCCATCCTTGAGTTTAAGACAAACCAGGCTGAAAAAGGGAGAAAAAGATTAAAAAAACTAAGGGAGGTATATCCTGACGATCAGACTGTCCTCGACCTGTTGAGAAGGACAAAGATATAGGGCTGCAGGGCAACCCCTTTTCTTTTTTATGTTGATGCATTAAGGGATAATTAAATTTCCATCTCTCTTAGTTCAGCAGCTCCCCTCCTATTTTAGGAGGGGTGGCCGAAGGCCGGGGTGGTAAGTTTTCTAAACCAACCCCCCCTGCCCCTCCTTAGCTAAGGAGGGGAGTTTAGGGGCAATAACTCCCGCCTATTTTAGGGGGGTATTATAGGGGAGAGTGATTACAACCCCCTATCCCCCTTTGCTAGGGGGGAATAATGGGGATTTGTTAAGACTGAAAACAAGAGTATATTTAAAGGGGATAACGATAGAGAATGGCCATCCCGAGCAGATACCCGGACAGAGTGGTATCGATTATACTCTATATATTTATAGCCGCCATGACCCTGTCGGCGGGAGAGAAGATATTAAATAATTATGTCGACTCAAGATTCTACAACGAATTTTTATTGAGGTGGGAGGTAAGCCTGAGGTCGTATGAGTCCGCCGGCGGCGGCTGGCCGGAATTTAACGGCACTAACCATGTTGAGTATATGGATAACCTGACCGCCTTGATGGAAGAGGGGGAATTCCCCCCCCCGAGGCTGAAATGGGATAGGCCTTACGTCTACCGGATAAATAAAATGGGGGAAAGCCCGGATGATATTTTTATACTGGTGTTCTTCAGGCGGATCATCATCTACGGTATGAGAGAGAAGACATTCAACAGGATGGATGTTTTTATAGACGGAGTAGTGGATAAGGAAGATGGCCGGCTGACCGGTTCCCTTGGGAGCGACGGCGAAACCTACATAGCTGATTGGAGACTATAGTGCTTAATTGCCTAAATCCTGCTGTAGTCGACCGGCCTTTGACGCGCCCGGCTTTGTTGTCAATCCTCGCTATACAACCCCCTATCCCCCTTTGCTAAGGGGGAATAAGAGGGTTGTACGGCTGCGGTTGTCTTCGCGCCAGCCGCGCCAAAGGCTCGCTCTTGGTACGGCGCAGACTTAGGCAACTAAACACTGGAAGAGATATGGAAGATAAGGAATTAGAATATATAAAATACTTCGGGCTGCATTATAACCCCTTTCCGGTTGCCCCGGACAGCCAGAACTTTTTTCTGTCTGACCATATAGACCAGATACTGACCGATCTCGTCCATGGGATTGTGGTTAAAAAGGGGTTTATGATTCTGACCGGCGAGATAGGGCTGGGGAAGACAACCATAAGCCGGAGAATAATGAATATCCTGGAAGAAAAAGGGGTAGAGACCTCCCTTATCCTTCTCTCCCTCTACCAGGATGTGGAGCTTATCAGGGAAATCAACCGCGATTTCGGGATAGAGTCGGACAAACTCGATCTATCCGCCCATATAAGACTCCTCAATGATTTCCTGATGGAAAAACACAGGGAAAACAGAACCTGCGCCCTCATAATAGACGACGCCCAAAACCTGACCTACGAAAGCCTTGAATTGATCCGGATGATCTCTAACCTGGAGACCGATCATGAAAAGCTTATCCAGATACTCCTGATAGGCCAGCCGGAATTGAATGATAAGCTGAACGACCAGCGTCTGAGACAGTTAAAGAGCCGGATTGTTATCAGGGAAGAGGTCCAACCCATTACACATGATGAGCTTAAAAACTATATCTTATTCAAGTTGAGTCTGGCCGGGAATACCGGTAAAACGGTCATTGCCAATAGCGCCTTCGGGAAGATATACGGCTACAGCAAAGGTAATTTCAGGGCGGTTAATATATTGATGGACAGGTGCCTTTATGTCGCCTTCCTTTGCAACAGCGGAAAGATCGATAATGGGACAGTCCGGGAGGCCTATAAGGACCTTGGATGGGATGAAGGCAGTAAGCGTAAAAAATTGTGGCCATGGCTTATAGGATTGCTGGCTCTCTCCACCATCGTTTTGGGATACAGTTCGGGACTGCTCAACCGCTTTGGTCTTTCACCGGTGAAAAATGAGGTAATACTGCC
Organism: Nitrospinota bacterium; assembly: GCA_018830405.1. Classification (GTDB taxonomy): domain Bacteria; phylum Nitrospinota; class Nitrospinia; order UBA9942; family JAHJSF01; genus JAHJSF01. The sequence continues at coordinate 2,834 of JAHJSF010000185.1, forward strand.
AAAGGAAGATATTGAGGAGAATCAGACTCCTCCCCCCGAGGTCGAAAAAGAGGAACCGGTTGAGGCCAAGGTGCCGGAAGCGGTAACAAGTTTTCTGTCCGGTTACGGCCTAGCCGAGTTTGCTCTCCCCCTCTACGAGGCCATGAAGAGCGGAAGTTACGTCAATGTCTCAGACTCGATATTTACAAAAAGCGGCAATAGGCTTATTATTCTTGATAATGTCCCGAATCATATCCGAAGCCGTTACGGCATTCTCTCCCTCTCTTATACGGACGATCCGAGGGAAAGATTTCTTCTCTTCTGGAAACCGACCATCCAGATAAGCAAGTTTTATCTCGATTACCAGGGAGAAGAGATAGGGCTATTGCAAAGGAAGCTGGCCTCTATTGGTCTGTATGAGCCTCCCTTTGATAATAATGTCGGCAACCGGCTTATGAGGGGATTAAATACCTATCAGCAGGATATAGGCATTGAGCCAACAGGTTTTCCTGGCGAGAAGACCCTTTTTTTTCTGTCCAATGAATAGATTCCGGAAATAGATATGGATGACAACAAACCAAGAAAACAGATAGGAGAGCTCCTAAAGGATAAGGGGCTTATAAGAAACGAGCATATCGCCTTTGCCATCCTTGAGCAGAAGATCACCAAAGAGAGGCTGGGAGAGGTGCTTGAGCGGCTCGGTTTTATTACCCAATACGATGTGGTTACCACTCTGGCTGAACAGGAGAAAGTCCCATATCTCGACCTGGATGAGGTCTTGGCCAAAGATGAGGCCCTCAAACTCTTCAACAAAAATCTCTGTATAAACAATGCCTTTCTTCCGATACGAGTCAAGGATGGCAAGATAGATGTAGCCTCCAGTTCCGGCAATTCCGCAAATATAGCCCAGTTGATAACCAGGCAGACCGGGCTGATCCCGAATTTCTATCTCTCCGAACAGAGGAAGGTTATAAATGCCATCCATAAGTTTTACCACTTTATGGAAAACCCGATCGAAAAAATGATCGAGACCGAAGTCAGGATACTTACCCAAGATACCGATATGGCCAGGGGTATGGATAATCTCTTCAAATATATTCTGCAATTGGGCGTAAAGATGAGGGCCACAGATATCCATATCAGACCAATGGAGAAGAGCATAAGCATCGCCTTCAGGGTCGATGGGGTAATGGTGCCTGTCCTGACTCTCCCCCCCGCCCTTAACAGAATCGTCTCCAGCATAAAGATGAAAGCGGATATGGATATAGCCGAGCAGAGGCTTCCTCAGGATGGCCGTTTCTCGGCCTCCATCCTTAACAACGAGTATGATTTCAGGGCCTCAACGATAGTAACTCCATACGGGGAAAACATGGTTATGAGGGTTCTCCCTATGGAGACGTCGATAATGAGCATGACCCAGCTTGGTTTCTTCAGTGATGACGTCCAAAAGGTGCACACAATGTTTAACGAGCCTTTTGGGATAATCCTCCTGACCGGTCCGACCGGTTCCGGTAAATCGACCACCCTCTATGCCGGCATAAGGAGCCTTGACCTCCTTAAAGAGAATGTCTTAACGGTTGAAGACCCGATAGAATACAGCCTCCCCATCCTTAGACAAACCCAGGTAAATGAGAAGGCGGGCTACAACTTCTCCAATGCTATCCGATACTTTTTGAGACACGACCCCGATGTAATCCTCGTTGGCGAAATAAGGGACGGCGATACAGCGAGTACGGCCATAACCGCCTCATCGACCGGTCACATGGTTTTATCCACACTCCACACCAACAACGCCATCGGGGCGATTCCAAGATTAAGGGATTTGGGGGTCAAATCCTTTATGATCGCCGATTCCCTGATAGGGGTGATAAGTCAAAGGCTGGTCAGATTGATCTGCCAGCATTGTAAAGAGGAATATATCCCTGAAAAATGGGAAAGAGAATATCTGCAGGATGATTCCATAAAGAAATTATGGCGCGGCAAGGGATGCGAGGTATGTAACGGTACCGGTTATTTTGGCCGAACTCTCGTCTACGAGCTTCTATCCGTAGACAAAGAATTGTCGACTATGATCGACAGCGAGGTAGAGCTGGGGCACATTACAGCCAGGGCTAAGGAGAAGGGGTTTATGGATATCTTCAGCGTAACCGTCCGAAAGGTGAAAATGGGTATTACCTCAACGGAAGAGGCGCTCAGAACATTGGGACATATTTTCTGAGGGAGGATTAAGGGGGAATTGAATGGCTTTGTTTAGATACAAACTGATTGAACCGACCGGCAAGATAACA
>JAHJSF010000031.1 GCA_018830405.1 Nitrospinota bacterium
ACCGATTTTTTACCCCTTTTAAAAGCTCTTTTCTCTTTGTTTAATAACACGTTATACCCCATAAAGTTCATCATTTTACCCACACTAAGACGCGATGAGCCAAATATATATAGTGCATGAAGAGCGGGGGAATGGTTATGCCAGACAGGCTATCAATTTTATAGAGGAAGGTTTGGGGCGGAAGATGCGCCTGGATAAGATTCGCCTCACCGTCAATAAGAACAATATCAACTCAATTGCAGCCTACCTCAAGATGGGTTTCATTAAAAAAGATTCCGTAGTCACCGATATTGGGAATGGCTTCGTTATGGATGACTATATTATGGAAAAAAGAATCTCCCCTGTGCATGGCAAGGGAAACTGATATATAATTCAACCGTTAACAAAAACCTAAGACTAAATAAAATTGGAGGTTAAGATGACAAACAAGGAAGATAATCTCTGCCTAACCTGCGGTGAGCAGACCGAAGGGGGACACGCTTGTGTGTTAGCCCGCAAAGAAGACCAAAAATGCGACTGGTGCGGGGCCTTGATTGCTGAAGACATCCATCTCTGCAGCGACAAAGAAAAGGAAATGGCCTATAAATGCAGCGACTGCGGCCGAATGGCCATCAACGCCGATAACCTCTGTTCCCCCGAAAAGATTAGGTAATTTTATCTCATTTTATCTCCTTTTCTTCTCGTCCAAGAAAAGGAGGAAAGAAGGACGGCCGGCTCATTTTTAGGATTGGCGTTTAGACTATATCCCTATTCTTTTTCCCTTACCGGATTGATAAATCATATTATCCTTGATAGTATCAAATGACACTATCATAGGAATTGTCATATGAAACCTCCTTACAAAATAACAAATAAGATTTTGGGTTTAATCTCATCAATCTCGGAAAAGATTGGGGAGATTAAATCGGCCCGCCTGATAAAACCCCCGACTGAATTAAGAAAGCGTAACAGGATAAAGACGATACAATCATCCCTTCAGATTGAAGGGAACAGCCTTACGATTGAACAGATTACAGACCTGATTAACAATAAAAAGGTGATTGCCCCGGTCAAAGATATCCTTGAGGTCAAGAATGCCATAAAGGTTTATTCAATGCTCGACCGCTTTGATGTCTGGAAGTTAGACTCCCTCTGTGCCGCCCACAAGGTATTGATGAAAGGTCTGTTAGACCAGCCGGGAGAGCTAAGACAAACCTCGGTAGGAATATTAAAGGGGGACAAGGTCGCCCACGTCGCCCCTCCCGGCAATATGGTTTTTCCACTTATGAAAGACCTCTTTAAGTACCTTAAGAGTGACAACGACCTGTTGCTGGTAAAAAGCTGCGGAGGTAGCGGGACCTGGTAAGGATAATTATCACGAAAGGGTTAATGTGAAGAAAATAATACTTATTTGTACAATGTTGATGTTAGTAGCTCGCACAGATATTACAAATGCCGCTGACTGGCACGAAAACATAAACGGAAGGTGGGTAGGTGGAGGCGGCCACGTCGCGCTTGTCGATGATCAAGGCAGGGCCTGGTATAATCCGAACAATGTATACCAGTTCCAGGTCACCGGCCATACAATAGTAATAAGAATCCTCGCATTCGGAATAGTCAATACCAACTATCAGGAAACACGCACTTCCGACAATTATTTGCTTTTTAGCGGTACTATCCACGAGAACAAAACATATGGCACTTATTACTCCTGGGCACATCCCGGCGGTAATTCCGCCCTTAAAGTCCAGGGTTCTTTTCCCACCACTAGGACTATTTTTCTTAGTGCTGACGGGAACACATTACATTGGGAGACCATGGAGCTTAGGCGCGAGTGATATGTATATTCTCTGGCATCAAGCCGGAATGTTTCCATCTCCTCTTTAGAAATGGTCGGTTTGTATGAAGATATCTGCGCTACAAAATCATTCGTGTCCGATTTGTATTCCTTGCCGGATGAAAGCTCCCTTTCAAATGCCTTATGGGCTACAGAGTTTATAACCTCTATTATATCTGCCGTGGTGAAATAATTACTCTTTTCGGCCATAAGGTCAAAAT
>JAHJSF010000032.1 GCA_018830405.1 Nitrospinota bacterium
TGACAATGCTGGGGATATTGTTACAGAGAATCTTGATGAAGGAATAGACACCGTCCAATCCAATATCAGCTACACACTAACTGACAATCTAGAAAACCTCACGCTTACCGGCGGCGCGCTCAGGGGAACCGGCAACGAACTTGACAACGTGATTATCGGCTCCGGTGCGGACAACACTCTATACGGTCTTGACGGAAACGATACCTTGGACGGCGGATTGGGAGCTGATATCATGCTGGGCGGTATGGGGAATGACACCTACCTTGTGGATAACATTGGTGATGTTGTGATTGAGAATGTAGACGAAGGCATTGACACAGTCAATTCAAGCATCGGCTATACCCTCACCGACAACGTAGAGAACCTAAACCTTACCGGTATAGAAAACCTAAACGGAACTGGTAATTCTCTTGACAATGTTATCACTGGCAACAGTGGCGATAACATTCTTGACGGTGGATTTGGTGCCGATACAATGCAGGGCGGAACTGGTGATGATACTTACATTGTTGATAATATCGGTGATCTAATTATAGAGAATGCAAACGAGGGAGTAGACTCGGTTTACTCTTCTGCCAACCACTCACTATCTGCTAACATCGAGAACCTTATTTTAACCGGAGATTCTTCAATCTCCGGAACCGGTAATTCTCTGGACAACAATATCACCGGAAACAGCGGTGACAACACAATAGACGGTGGTCTTGGTGCAGACGCCATGTCTGGTGGAGCCGGAGACGATACCTACCTTGTAGATAACGTCGAAGACAGCGTAACCGAGAATTTGAATGAAGGAATAGACCTAGTTCAATCTTCAATTACCTATGCCCTTGCCAATAATGTAGAGAATCTTATGCTGACCGGTCTAGAGAACATCAACGGGACCGGCAATGATTTGAATAACATTATTACAGGCAATACAGGGAGCAATGCGCTTTCCGGTCTTGCAGGCAACGATACTCTAATCGGCAATGCGGGCAATGACACACTGGATGGAGGCTTGGGTGCTGACAATATGACCGGTGGGACAGGAGACGATACCTACATTGTAGATAATGTTGGAGATGTGGTGACCGAGAACCTAGCCGAAGGCATTGACACAGTCAATTCAAGCATAACCTATACCTTAGGGACCAACCTTGAGAACCTGACCTTGACCGGTGTGGATAACCTGAACGGCACTGGTAATGCTCTCAACAATGTTATTACAGGCAATAGCGGCAACAACGTTATAGACGGAGGCCTTGGCGCAGACGCAATGGCAGGTGGAGCAGGGGATGACACCTACATAGTCGACAACACAGGGGATATTATTACTGAGAACCTAAATGAAGGAATAGATACAGTTTTGTCGAGCGTTGACTACACCCTCTCATCAAATGTCGAGAATCTTGTTTTAACGGGAGACTCTGCAATCAACGGCACCGGCAACGAACTCAATAATACAATCTCTGGTACCGCTGCAACCAACGTCCTGAATGGAGACAGGGGTAATGACACAATAGACGGCGGCACCGGCAACGACCTACTGTCAGGCGGAGAAGGCAACGACACCTACATATACAATATAGGCGATGGTCTCGACTCCATCACAGACACATCGGGCATAGACATAATCACAATGGGTGCTGGCCTGGACTTTGACCATACGATTATTCGCATAGGAGTAGGAGAAGGGGTTGCCAAACTCCGACTTCTGGATGCAGAAGGAAATGAGACATCAGAAGGTATTGATATTGCCCTAAATGCTGATGGCACCATCCCCCTTGAGACAATAACCTTTGCCGACGGAAGCAGCTTTAACCTGATAGACCTTCTCATAGAGGCTCAGACCACTTATGGCACAAAGAAAAATGACACCATAATTACAGGCCGCAATGACGACACCATCTATGCCCTAAACGGCCGGGACATTGTTTACGCAGGAATAAGCAATGATATTATCTATGGCGGCAATGGAAATGACACACTCTATGGAGAACAGGGGAATGACACACTCTACGGAGAAAACGGGAAAGACACCCTCTATGGCGGCAATGGAAGCGATACCCTCTATGGAGGAAGGGGAGATGATACCCTTCATGGAGGTAAAGGTAATGACACCGTCTACAGAGGAAGTGGAGAAAATACAATCCTCTTTAACCTCGGAGACGGCAACGACATTATAAAGGCAATCCCCCGGCAGGGGGACGATGACGACGAAGGGGATGATGATGACGATAGTGGAGATAAGATAAAGTTTGGAGCCGGGATAGTAAAAGGTAATTTAGGGTTTGTCAAAGAAGGGGACAACCTTAGGGTAACGATCAATAACGCCCAGGATACACTCTTAATTGAAGATTGGTTTGGCGGCAACTATTCCGGAATAAAACGACTCGAATTTGCCGACGGCACCAGATTAACCACAAAAGAGATTAACTCCATCGGATATAAAATGTATGGCACGGAAGGCAATGATACACTTACCGGCTCAAGATTTGCCGACACCATCTACGGTTATGGAGGAAACGACATAATCTACGGTGGTTATGGTAACGACATAATCGATGCAGGAGCAGGCAACGACATCATTTATGGAGGTTATCTTAACAATAAAAATAATCATGGTGATGATGATGATGACGATGATGAGAAATACTCCGGTAACGACACCTACAGATTTGGTATCGGTAGCGGCCAAGACACCATACACGACTATGATAAAAACAAAAGAAATCTTGATATAGTCAGTATGTCATCGGATATCTCATCAAATGATATAGTCTTTATGAAAGAGGGGAATGACCTTCTCATATTCTCAAACATAAATGACTTCGTCAGGGTATCAAGCGAGTTTTCCAGTAGACGTTATGGAATAGAGAGGCTTGAAGTTTCGGATGGCAGCTATGTAACACGTCAGGATATAGAAAACATAGTAAACAGTATCGCAGAAACCAATGTCACCACCGGGGTAGATTTTGTTCAGCAATACAATAACCTTTTAAACAATCAAACCTATATTGCGTCACTTACTCAGAGCTGGCATCAGCCGGTTTAATTTTAAGTTTGTAGCTGCTCTTATATTTTTTTCTGTCTGTTTTAGTCTCCCCACGCTGCACGGGGAGACTATTACTTATAGGAGAGTTATAAAGGAGGCTATAGATAACTCTGCACGGGTAAAAATAAAAGAGATAGATATAAAAATCTACGAGAGTGTTTTCAAGCAGCACCGCTCCTCCCTTTATCCCAAATTTACCCTTAACAGCCGCATGGAAAAGTTGGATATCCTTAACGAAGATGAAGCGACAACAAGCATTTTCGGCCAAGTTATTGGAGGAGAGCAAGACGAGTGGAGGACGACAAGCTATTTTATGGGGGAATATCCTCTTTCCAATTGGTATAAGAATTGGCATGAAATAGGTTATTACGAGGATTTGCAAGGGGTAGCGGTTTTAGAGTGTGATGTAGAAATAAAAACAATCCTTAAGGAGGTTACTGATATATATAGGGTAATAAAAGAGGCCAAGATAAAGTTCTCCTATAGCGAAGATATTCTGAGCAGACTGCTAAAGGTTAGTTCCTTGGTGAAACGGGCTTACGAAGCGGGTGAAAGATCATATGAGGATTTTTTGCAGGTAGAAAGGGAGTTGTTGGCCATTGAAAAAGAAAGGGTGGATATATTTAGGGCGTTGGATGAGAATCTTATCAAACTGTCTGTCTACACGGGAAATAGATATCGCTATGATGTAGACCTTGAGGAGGTTAATCCTGAGGAGGGATTATCACTAAACAATCTAAATGTGAATCCCAACCACACCCCTGAGTATATGGTTGGCCAGAAAAGTTTGGAGGCATTGAGAAGGCGTGTTCGCGGAGTGAAGAGAAACTTTTGGCCTGATTTGGTTCTCTATGGCCGATATGACTATTATGGAAATGATCCCGAGTATCCCAATAAATCCATAGATGATCTTGAGGATAGGTCGTTTTCGGCGGGTGTTTCTCTCTCTATCCCTTTATTTGATGGAGGGGAGAAAAAGTGGGCTAGGGCTCAAGTTTATCAGGAAATGAAAAAAGAGGAGGAGAAAGCCCGCTTGACCCTTGTTGAGAAGAGCAGAGAAATAGATAACCTTATGCTTTCATATTCTGCATACTTAAAAAGCTTGGAGTATTATAAAAACCTTTCCGAAAGATATAAAGAGCTAACCCATATATCGAAAAGGTCTCATGAACTTGGTGAACGGGGAATGATAGATGTACTCAATACGGAAAAAGAGGCTTTAACCGTTGAGAGAGATATGAAGGTTATAGAAAATTCAATAGCGTTTATAGAGAAGGTTATTTTTCTTGAAGCAAATTATGGGGTTTTTATAGATGAGCTATACGGAAACAGGGTTTGTAAGTATTGAGATAGTAGCCAAGTTACACTCGGTACCATTAGATATAAATTCAATAAAGAAGCGCTACTTCATTGATGATGAGTTAAAGAAAGAAGAGATTGTACGAATACTCAGGGATAGTGGTTTTAAGGTAAAACTGAAGAAGTTTGCAACTATAGAAAATCTTCAAAAATACCCTGTCCCACTTATTCTTATTTCTAATGATGCGAAATATCATGTGTTAATAGGGAAAAAGGAAGACAAATATCTCCTATTCGATTCAATAGAGAAGAAGGTGAAAGGCCTTACCCAAGAGGAATTCAGCTCATTCTTCGGAGGAGAAGGATTTATATTATACCCCCGCATAACTAAAACTATTTTCTATCTAAATTTTAAGTGGTTGTTTAAAGAGTTTTTCAGATTTAAGGCCATTTTTTCAGAGATACTGTTTGCCTCCTTTCTAATCCAACTATTTGGTCTCGTAACCCCACTATTTATACAAGTAATAATAGACAAGGTGTTGGTTCACCAAGCGCTGACTACCCTGCAGGTCGTCGCCACAGTGTTTTTAGTGGTGACTATTTTCGACTGGTTTATAACCATGATGAGAAATTATCTTCTCTACCACACCGCAAATAAGATAGATGCCAGTCTGGGGGCCAAGGTTTTCCGGCATCTCCTTTCAATTCCATTCCGCTATTTCGAGACAAGAAGAGTGGGGGATATTATTGCCCGAGTAAGAGAGTTGGAAAACCTAAGACAGTTTATGACCAACATCTCTCTTACCGTATTGCTTGATACCCTCTTTTCAGTTGTATTTGTGGTCATAATGACCATGTATAGCGTAAAACTTACTCTTCTTGTTATGGGGTTTATATTCTTAATAGGACTAATATCTTTCTTTACTACTCCTCTTATAAAGGCACGCATAGATGACAAGTTCGAAAAAGGGGCTAGGTCTCAATCTTTTCTGGTCGAGTCTATTACGGGCGTTCAAACAATCAAGTCTTTGGCTATTGAAGGAAAGATGATGAAGGATTGGGAGAATTATCTTGGCGAATATATATTGTCCGCCTTTAAACTCTCTAACCTTGGGAATATATCTTTTAGTTCTTCGAAGATGCTACAGAAAATTATGACCCTGGCCATAATTTATTTTGGTGTTGGTCTTGTTTTTGAGAATAAGCTAAGTGTGGGTCAGCTCATTGCCTTCCAGATGTTTTCTTCGCAGCTAAGCTCTCCTATTCTCAGGCTTGTACAGTTATGGCAGGAATTTCAGCAGGCGAAACTTTCTTTGGAGAAGTTGGGAGATATTGTTAATACGCCGCCTGAGGTAAAAGGGGAGGCGGTTAGTGTAAAAGAGTTGTTGGGGGATATAGTTTTTAAAGAGGTTCAGTTTAAGTACGCGGCCGATGGCCCTGTAATTCTGGAGAAGGTAAATATCAAAATAGACAAAGGGATGATGGTAGGTGTTGTTGGCAGAAGCGGATCGGGCAAAAGCACTTTGGCCAAGCTGGTTCAGAGGCTGCATCTCCCCACAGAAGGGGCAATCTATATTGACGGGATAGATGTTCGACACATGGACCCAATGTTCCTGAGATATAGAATTGGAATGGTGCCCCAGGAATGTTTTCTATTCAGTGGCTCTATTAAGGAAAACATAACGATAGCCATGCCGGACGCAAGTATGGATAAGGTTATAAACGTATCAAAGATTGCCGGAGCACACGAGTTCATCTCAGAGCTGGAGATGGGGTACGACACCTACGTAGAGGAAAGGGGCACCTCTCTTTCCGGGGGGCAAAAGCAAAGGGTATCTATCGCCAGAGCCTTGATAACCGACCCCAGAATTGTAATATTTGACGAGGCAACAAGCGCCCTTGATTATGAGTCAGAGAAAATCATACATAAAAACCTTCAATTTATCCGTAAGGGCAGGACGGTTATAATGATAGCCCACAGACTTTCAACGCTCAGGAAGTGTGACAATATTATAGTTCTTGATAAGGGGCAGGTTATGGAGGCGGGGAGCCATGATGCTCTCCTCAAGAAAAATGGTCTTTATGCCTATCTATATAAACAGCAGGAGGCGGGAGAGTGAAGGTTAATTATAAGTCCTTTAAGGAAATCCTTCGAAGAATAAGAGACCTCTTCTTGCGACTATACAAGAAAACTCAGGAAAAAATAGCTGAAAAATTTTCTTTTCTTGAGACTCTTTTGGATAGAGTAAAAGAGTTATCCCTCTCCTTGTTTCAAATAATAAAAGAAAAATTGGTTACAGAGGATGCCCACCAGTTCAAACCAATAATCGCAGAGATTGAAGATAGCCCCCCCAACCCGATAGGGAGAGCCTTTGTTTGGACCTTTACACTTCTTATCTTTATTTTGATAGTAGGAATGTATTTTATAAAAGTTGATGTAGTTGTTTCAGCTCGGGGGAAAATTGTTCCTGTAGGTGATGTGAAGGTTTTGCAGCCACTTGAAACAGGGGTTATCCTTAAAATACATGTGGCCGAGGGAGATGCGGTTAAAAAGGACCAGGTTCTTGTTGAAATAGATACATCTATAGACATAGCTGACCTTGAAGGGAAAGAAAAAAATCTAAATTTCCGGAAATTAACCATAGAGAGGTTAAAAGCCATACTTGAAGGGAAACCATTTCCGAAAACCGATAAATATCTGCCAGACTTGGGGGAACTAGAAAGAAACTTTTATAAATCACAAAAATCCACACACAAAAATGAGTTATCAGAAAAGATGAAGAGTTTCCTTGAGATTAAAGAAAACCTTGAAACTCTTAAAAAGGAAACAGAAAACCTTAAAGAATTGTTTGACATGATGGTCGCTGAGGAAGCGAGGCTTAAAGAGTTGGCTGAGATTGGTGCAATTCCTAAAAACAGGTATACGGCGGCGGTTAAAGAAAGAATATCGCTTAAGAGGGAGATTGCTGCCAAACTATCTGCATATATGGAAGAGAAAAACGTACTTGAAGCGCAGGTTTCATCACTCAAATTTACACAGAATAAACGATTTATCAAGTCTTCTGATAATGGGTATGTCCATCAATTATTTATCAAAACTGTCGGCGGAGTAGTAACCCCGGCGCAACCACTTCTCAGCATCCTCCCGGAAAACACCACCCTTGTCGTAAAAGGGATGGCACTTAATAAGGATATTGGCTTTATTAAAGAAGGACAAACTTGTGTTGTAAAAGTTGATACATATAATTTTCAGAGATACGGGGTTCTCAAGGGAGTTGTAAAAACGGTAAGTCCCTTTAGCGTTGAAGATAAGGAAAAACAGATTGATGGATACAGCATATACGTTGAAATATTTTCATCAGAGCTTGTAGAAAAAAACGGGAGGAGACATAAAATAAAACCAGGTATGTCTGCCACCATTGAGATGAAAGTAGATAAAAGGAGAGTTATCGAATTCTTCCTATTCCCTATTATCAAATATCTTGATGAAGGGCTTAAGGTTAGGTAATGAAAGGTGTTTTGGGGGATATAGATTAAACTTTTAATATCAATTGTTTTTTGGATAAAATTTAGGCAGTTTACCTCAGATGGCAGGCTACTTTTCTATTCCCCTCAATCTCTTTAAGCTCCGGATAGACCTCTTCGCATATATCTATTTTGTAGGGGCAGCGGGTGTGGAAATGGCATCCTTTGGGGGGATTGGCGGGGGAGGGGAGGTCCCCTTTCAATATAATCTTCTTTGAGCCGCTGAAGGGGTCTGTTGAGGGGATAGCTGATAAAAGGGCCTCGGTATAGGGGTGCGAAGGGGAATCATATAGAGTCTTTGTATCGGCCATTTCGACTATTCTGCCGAGATAGAGAACGATAATGCGATTACATATATGTTTCACCACTCTCAGGTCATGGGAAATAATCAGGTAGGAGAGGCCATATTCTTCCTGTAGATCCATTAGGAGGTTCAATATTTGGGCCTGAATAGATACGTCAAGGGCAGACACAGGTTCATCCCCTATTATCATGGCCGGATTTAGGGCAATCGCCCTGGCTATGGCTACCCTCTGTCTCTCTCCTCCGCTAAATTCGTGCGGGTAGTGCATCATCTGTTCAGGTTTCAGACCAACCTTTTTGAGAAGGGAGGCTACCATCTCTTCTCTTTCCCCCTTTTGGCCTATTTTGTGGACTTGGAGTGGTTCGCCGATTATATCGCCAACTCTCATCCTTGGGTTTAGGGAGGAGCGGGGGTCTTGAAAGATTATCTGCATATCCTTCCTGATGGGACGCATCTCTCGGCTGGAGAGGTTGGTAATGTCCTCCCCCTTGAAGATTATTCGCCCCGCTGTAGGTTCGGTTAGCTTTAATATTGTTTTGGCCAGGGTAGACTTACCACAGCCAGATTCACCGACCACCCCGACTGTTTCACCTCGGGCAAGCTCGAAGCTTATCCCATCAACCGCATAGATGGTTCGCCCGCCGGTGATGATACCCTTACCTTCAACAAAATGCTTTTTGAGGTTAGCTGTTTTCAGAATGGGGGATTGTATAATATCTTTAGGCATTATTCTACCCAGAAAAACCTCCTTCTATTTTTCTCCCGACAAGGCCTCGGCAATATTTAGGGCATGGTCTTTTATACGCCTGTAGGCATTTAACATATCGGTGTATATAAGGCTCTTTAGGGGACTTGCCTCCCCCTTTTCGACACGGGCCACATGTTCCGAGCGGTATCTCTTCATCGTATTGGTGACGATCTTAGCCAAATTTCTGGCTTCGGGGAGTATGTTTTTGTTATCCTCTTTGACTGCTTTATTTATCGTTGAGATATAATCTTTGACCCGGTCATGGAGATCGAGAAGATCTCTTTCGCCTTCTTTAGAGACCAGATAATTATTCTCAATCATCTTTAGGTTAAGCTTCAAAATGTTTGTTATATAGTCACTTATCGATTCATACTCGTCAGCCATACGTAACTGCATTCTGGTATCATCAACCATTTCGTGGGACAGTGTCCCCCCCATTATCCTACTCAGGAATTCAACCACCTCCTTTTGGACAATGTCGAGGTCATCTTCGTATTTGAATAGTATGTCGGCCAATCTCCTGTCGCCTTCCTTTTTAACTATGAGTTCTCTCAGGTAATCGAGCATTTCTAGTACCTTGTTCCCCATCTTGGTTATCTCCTTTTGCGACTGTTCAATGGCCACAACGGGGGTCTCCAGCATTCTTACGTCGAGGGCGGTTAACCTGACTTCCTCCTCCTCTCTTTCTGGGACAATTTTTTCCAACAGCTTGACCATCAGCGGGACAAGGGGGAGGAATAGGAGTACATTGACCACGTTAAAGACGGTATGGGTTAAGGCGATGCCCTTCATGGCATAGGGATAGATTGTCTGGCCATCTGTCCCAATTGCAGACAGACCAGGGTCTGTAATAGATATCCATCTAATCAATTTCATGTATATGGGGAATATTGATGTAATCCATAAAACCCCTATGATGTTGAATAGTATATGGGCGTATGATGCCCGTTTGGCATTGTAGGAGGAGCCGAGTGAGGCCAAAAAGGCGGTAATGGTGGTTCCTATATTTTCCCCCAATACCAAGGCGGCTGCTGTAGGAAAGTCTATAATGCCGGTAAAGGCAAGCCCCATAGTAATACCGAGGGTAGCCGAGGACGATTGGACAATGGCTGTCAGAACGGCACCGGCCGCAACACACTTCATAACTCCCAAATAGTTAGTGGGGGAAAACTTGGAGAACCACTCTAAAAATATCGGAACATCTTTTATAGGGGAGAAACCGTTTTTCATCAGCTCAAGGCCGAAGAAAATCATTCCCAATCCGAGGGTTACGGTGGCCAAGTGGCGTATATTTTCCCTATTGGTGAAAAGGTAGAAGATGGCTGAGAAACCGATTATAGGTAGACCATACTTTCCTATTTTAAGAACGAGTATCCAGCCGGTGATTGTTGTTCCTATGTTTGCCCCCAGGATAACTCCTATCGCTTGGGTAAGGGTCATGATGGAGGAGTTAACCATACCGACTACCATAACGGTGGTTATGGAACTTGATTGTACCAAGCAGGTAACTAGTGTTCCTACGCCACAGGCGACTATAGGGTTGCCGGTTATGGCGTTTATCAGCCTCCTAAGCTTTTCTCCGGCGTAGGCCTGCATGCCGTCGGACATATACTTCATTCCTAGTAGGAATATGCCCAGACCACCTACCACCATAAATAACATTTCGATGATAACTTTAGATTTCATTAATCATTTCCCTTTATTCTATTTAAGGCAACAGCCACTTTACCAAGTGCAATTCCCCCGTCGTTAATAGGTGTTTTTACGGGGGTAAAGACACTGAAACCGCAAGACTCAAGGTTTGATATTATTTTTTTCAGAAGGAACCTATTTTGAAAGACACCACCGGAAAGACAAACTCTGTTAAACCCATATTGTTTTCTCACATCTTGGCAACTGTCAACAAGTGCCGCCGATATAGTGTTATGGAAGATAGCCGATGCCGAGGCTATATTTCGTTTCATTGCCCCCCATTCTATAAGTTCTCTCATCATCGGGTCAAGGTTTATCTCTCCGTTTTTTTCGATACTGTATTTGAGTATTCGCTCCTCTTTTATGTCGGCTATCATCTCAAGTTTTATAGGGGCTTCACCCTCAAAGGTGTTGTAATCCTCTATCCCTAATATAGATGCAGCTGCATCAAAATACCGCCCTAGCCCGGATGAGAGGGGGGTATTGATATTCCCCTTGAGCATCGCTACTACCTGGGAGATTTTCTTCTCCCCAATGCGTTCGACAAATCTAGGATGTGCCCCATACAGCTCTTCCCCGTATAGGCGGTAGAGTAGGGCGGTGGATATCCTCCAAGGTTCTCTGGCAGCCATATCCCCTCCGGGAAGAGCGATAGGCTTTATATGTCCCAGCCTTGTAAATGAGGAGTAGGAGACACCCAAGACCTCCCCCCCCCATATTGTTCCGTCGTCCCCATAGCCGGTCCCATCCATAGCCAGTCCTATAACCTCTCCCTCTAAGCGATGCTCCGCCATAACCGAGGCGATATGGGCATGGTGGTGCTGAACCTCTATAACCGGCTTGTTAAACACCCGGCCATACTCCCTTCCGTAACGGCTGCTGAAATATCCGGGGTGTTTGTCGACTACAATATATTCAGGTTCAATCCTGAATATCCTTTTATAGTGTTCAATAGATTCTTGAAATGAGTAGTAGGCCTGACTATGTTCCAAGTCGCCTATGTGAGGTCCAAGAAATACACGGTTTCCACTGGCCAAGGCAAAGCTGTTTTTCAGATCCCCGCCACAGGCCAGGAGGGGAGGGGAGGTCTCATTAATAGATATGGGAGCTGGAACAAAACCACGCGAACGCCTTACTATGGATACGATTTCCTTGCGGGGGGCGAAAGTTTTTATAACCTGAACGACCGAATCATCACACCTCCAAACAATCTCTCTGTCATGTATTAGAAAGTAGTCGGCAATCCCGCCAAGCCTCTCAAGGGCATCATCATCCTTAAAGACTATCGGCTCATTGCTGACATTGCCGCTGGTCATAACTAGGGCCTTAAAGTGGAACGGCTCCCTATATCCTTCATTGCCGGCAGCAAAGAGGAGATAATGGATTGGGGTATAGGGGAGCATCACCCCAAAGTATCTATTGTTGGGGGCTACTGATGGAGCTATCTTACCTGTGGTTAACTTATCAATCAGAACAATTGGGCGCTCTTTGCTAAGTATAAGCCCTTTTTCATTTTCAGTCGGAGAGGCATACTTCTCTATAGTCTCGATATCGGGAGACATAAGGGCAAATGGTTTATTCTTCCTATATTTCCTTTCCCTCAGAGCAATAACTGCCTCCTCGTTTTCGGCGTCGCATACCAGGTGATATCCTCCTATACCCTTTATTGCCAAAATCTTACCTCTCTTTAGTTGAGACACTGCCTCAGATATTTGGGCTTTGGAATTTATCTTTTTCCCATTGCTATCAAGGAGTGAAAGGGTAGGCCCGCAGATAGGGCAGGCATTGGGTTGGGCGTGGAAACGTCTATCTGAGGGGGCATCATATTCTGAGGCGCATTCTCCGCACATCTTAAACCCCTTCATTGAGGTTAGAGGTCGGTCGTAAGGAGTTCCTTCTATGATGGTATACCTTGGGCCGCAGTTGGTGCAGTTGATGAATGGATATTCAAATCGTCTATCCTTTTGCTCAAAAAGTTCTCTGAGACAATCTGGACAGACGTTATAGTCTGGAGAGATAAGGGTTGTTTCTTCTGAGGAGGAGGTTTCAGTTTCAACAATATTAAAATCGGTATCCCTCTTAACAGCTATTTCTGTTACCTGAATGTCAGTTATATCTGATAGGGGAGGGGGGGTGTTCTTAATTGACTCGATAAACGTGTCGAGAGATTGCTTCTCTCCCTCTGCCTCAATCTCAACACCGAGACGATTGTTGAGGACAAAGCCCTTGAGGTTATTCTTTTGGGCTAGGTTAAAGATGAAGGGGCGGAAGCCAACCCCCTGGACAATTCCTCTGATATTTATCTTGAGTCTTTTTTTATTAGGCATTTGTTTATTATATATCGTAATTTTTTTCATTTCCCCCTTTAGTAAAGGGGGATTAAGGGGGATTTGTTTTTCCCTTCATTTCTTGCTCGTCCAAGAAACGAAGCAAAGAAGACACCGCCTGCTGATTTTTCTAACGGCTTGAAATAACGGTTGGCTTCGGCGTCTAAAAAACTCGTCGGGCTAAAGCCCTCCTCAAACAGTTTTAGACTTTTTCCTCAGCCACCCTATTTCAATCCTAAAAATCAGATGGCGGAAATGGGAATAGGAAGGCGCTTTTTTAGGAGAAAAATTTAGCAAATTCTGGGGAGCTGATCCCCAACCATCATTTCAACTATACGGCTTCCGATGAAACCAGTCTTCATTTCGACTATAGAGGGGTGCTCTTCGGTTACCTCGCCAATAATAGCAGCACCTTTCCCCTCAGGGACTGTTCTCATCGCCTCTAATATCTTATCGGCCAATTCTGGTGGGACAAAGGCAATCAGTTTTCCCTCGTTGGCTACCTGTAGGGGATCGAGCCCCAATATCTCGCAGACCGATTTTACATCCTCACGGATAGGTATCAGCTTTTCATCTATTACAATACCGAGATTAGCCGCCGAGGCGACCTCATTAAGGGTTGAGGCTACCCCCCCTCTGGTCGGGTCTCTCATCATTCTGATATTAGGTTCAACGGATAGCATAGTCTTAACCAGGTCATAAAGAGGTGCTGTATCCGATTCTATTTTGCTCTCAAAACGTAGTTCTTTTCTCTGGGTAAGGACTGCTATTCCGTGGTCGCCAATAGTCCCGCTGAGGATAATTTTATCCCCTACCTTTATATTTGTTGGGGCAATATTGGCGTATTCGGGAACTATACCTATGCCAGAGCTGTTTATGTAGAGTTGATCAGCCCCCCCCGAAACAACCTTGGTATCTCCTGTCACTATTTCTACATTGGCCCTCTTGGCTGCCTTAGCCATAGAATCGAGAACCCTCTTTAAGTCTTCCATAGGAAAACCCTCATGCAGAATGAATCCGACACTAAGGGCGATAGGGCGCGCCCCAGACATGGCAATATCATTAACCGTACCAAAGATGGCCAGCTCCCCTATATTACCTCCTGGAAAGAAGATAGGGTCGACCACATAAGAATCGGTGGTGAAGGCCAGTCTCCCCCTCTCAACGTCGATGATGGCCTGATCCCCAAGCTGGTTCAGCGTACTGTTCCCATAGGCGGGGAGAAAGTAGTCTCTAACCAGTTCGGCGGAAGCTGTTCCGCCCCCCCCATGCGCCTTGGTTATAAATTTGTTGTTCCCCATCATATTGGTCTTTCTCTCGAAAACTATTTTATTCGGAAGGATGAACGCCCGAAACGATAATATACGGAACAGCTCCCCTCATCAGACACCATACATGCCCCAACCGGGGTCTCCGGTGTACAGGTTTTCCGGAATAGGGGACAATCGGTCGGTTTCTTCCCCCCCCTCAATATCTGTCCGCAGATACACCCCTTTTGCTCTTTCTCTCCGGTAACCGGTTTTAGGCCAAACTCCCTCAGGGCATCAAAGCGGGCAAAATTTCCCTTGGGGCGCAGTCCGCTCCCGGGGACAAGTCCAATCCCTCTCCAATAGGCATCTATCGGTTCAAAGAGTTCGCCCATTAATTTGAGGGCATGAATATTTCCCTCCGGTTTAACCGCCCTGGTATACTCTATCTCCATATCGGCCCGCCCTTCGGCAACCTGTTTAACCAGTTGATATATGGCCTGTAGCATATCGAGCGGCTCAAAACCTGTTACCACACAAGGCTTTCCGGCATCTATTAGTATGTCATACATCGATATTCCGGTTATGGCGGTAACGTGACCGGGGCAGATAAATCCGTCCAGCGTAACCTCTCCCCCAAGGAGGGCGGCCAATATTCCGGGGATGGTCTTATGGGCAGAGAGGATATAAAAATTGTTGACCCCTTCACGTTCGGCTATCTTCATAGCCACGGCTGTTACCGGGACTGTGGTCTCGAAACCAACCGCAAAGAAGACCACCTTTTTGTTTGGATTTACTTTGGCTATCTGAACCGCATCGTTGGGGGAGTAGACGATCCTGACATCTGCCCCCAAGGCCTTGGCATCAGCCAAGCTTTTATCAGAACCGGGGACACGAATCATATCCCCGAAGGAGGTCATAATGATATCTGGGCGTGAGGCTAGTTCTATGGCATTATCAATTTCGGTATAAGATGTTACGCAGACGGGGCAGCCCGGCCCTGTAACCATCTCTATACCTTTGGGCAGCA
>JAHJSF010000033.1 GCA_018830405.1 Nitrospinota bacterium
CCTTCCTATATTCTTTATAATATCTGTAGAGGAATGGTCTTTAGGGTCGCCGGTTATCACTACTCTTCCCCCGTAAGATTTTACCGTTTCTGCTTCTGGAACTGTGTCGGCGGTATAATCGGTTCCCTTAGCCTGTATGTTCGGCTTTAGGGTCATGATTACGTTCGAGACATTCGGTTCGTCGAATATGGTTACATAGTCAACGCATTCAAGGGCACTTATTATTTCAGCCCTCTCTTGCTCGTTTGTTACTGGGCGTCCCTTCCCCTTCAGTTGGCGGGCAGAATTGTCGCTGTTTATGGCCACGACCAAGATATCTCCCAGGTCTTTGGCCTCCTGCAAGTAACGGATATGCCCTACATGCATGACGTCAAAACATCCATTGGCCAGGACCACCTTCTTTCTCTGATTGGTTAATAGACTTTTAAGGTGGGCTAATGTCTTTATTTTAGAGGTGGTCACTATTTATCGCCCCCCTTATTTCATCCATATTAGCGGTGGCGGTTCCGCTCTTCATGACAACAACGCTCCCGGCATAGTTGGCTATTCTGGTCGCCTCTTCCATGGTTGCCCCGGCGGCCAGGGACATAGTGAAGGTGCTGATAACGGTATCTCCGGCCCCGGTGACGTCGGCCACCTCATCCTTACCGCATATACCAAGCTTAAACTCCTTCTTACCTTTCTGGAGTAGAAGCATACCATCCTTCCCTCTGGTGATTAGGAGGGCCTTAGAGTTTAGTTTGGTTAAGACCTTCTTGCCTGTTTCGACTATATTTTTATCACTCAGGATTACCCCTGTGGCCCACTCCATTTCTTCCGTGTTTGGGGTGGCGGCGGTAATGTTTTTATACTTGAGCATATCGTAACGGGAATCGACTATTACCGGTGTTTTGCTCCCCTTGGCGAAATTATTTATGGCCCTTCTGATATAGGGGGTAATGGTGCCGAGTCCATAATCTGAGATAATGATTGCATCTGCTACTTTGGCAGATTTGATAAATATGGCGGCCAATCTCTTTTCTACCTTCTTCGGCAGGTTCCCTCTATTGTCACGGTCTATCCGTATCATCTGCTGTTTGGTGGTGTTGTGACCGCCGGCCATTATTCTCGTCTTGACCGGAGTCGTCAGCCCAGCTTCAACCAGTATGGTATCGGAGACAATCTCCCCCTTCCCCATTACGGCCAGGAGTTTTTTCCCTGTTTCATCTTCCCCTACCACCCCTATGGGGATTACATGGCCGGATAGGGAGTGAATATTATTTATGGCGTTGGCGGCACAGCCTGGTTGGATGACAGTCGAGTCGTATCTCAGTATGGCCACGGGGGCCTCTCTGGATATCCTCGAAGTAATCCCGAAGATATATTCATCGGCCACTATGTCGCCGATTACAAGTATCTTTCTGCCTGGGAAGGCCTTAACTATAACCAGTAGTCTCTTTTTAATATTTGTATTATTCAAAGCGTCATTTAAGATTAATTGTTTGGTTTTTCTAAATACAGTGCTTAATTGCATAAATCTTGCTGTAGTCGACCGGCCTTTGACGCGCCCGGCTTTGTCATCAATCCTCGCCATAGGCCCAGCTATGGCTGTGGTTGTCTTCGCTCCGGCCACGCCAAATTCTCGGTCTTGGTACGACGCAGAGTTATGCAACTAAACACTAGGGTCGTCACATTATATTACCTGTGGCGTGTATTGTGAAGTAAATATACAGAGCGACATAAATTTGTATACCTTCGTTTATCCTCGGCTCGTCGTTGCGACGTATGCTTAAATACGTCTCACTCCTCCCCTTCGTCGCGCCTCGGTCTACTTTTTTCTGTCGCTCTGTATATCTGTATAAGTGATATAATGCCGGTCATGTTTGTTCCCACTAACGATAAAATAGATCGGAGAACCGTTTGAAGCGTGTAATTATAAATGCCGATGACTTCGGTCTTTGTGACGCTGTTAATCGCGGTATTGTAAAGGGGTATCGTGAGGGGATTTTAACCAGCGCTACGATTATGGCCAATATGGCCGGTTTTGATCAGGCGGTGGAGCTGGCCAAGGAGAATCCGGGATTGGGCGTTGGTCTGCACCTAAACCTCCTTAGGGGAGAACCGATTTCCCAACAGGGTAAGGTTTCAACTCTATTGAGGAATGGGAGCTTTCTCGACAGCGCCGGTTCTTTTCTGATAAGGCTGCTTAGCGGCGGGATAAGTGAGGGGGAGGTTGAAACTGAGCTTAGGGGACAGATTGAAAAGGCCTTAAATGCGGGGCTTAAGATTACACACTTTGATAGCGAGAAACACCTCCATTCCTTTCCTCCTATCTTCAAGGTTGCCCTCAAACTGGCTGTGGAATATAGGATAGGGGCAATAAGAAGGATAGCCGAACCAATTTATCCTCAGCTGCGGGGGAGAAAAGCTGTTTTTTGGAATCCTCAGTTTTATAAGACCATCCTCCTTGACGGTCTCCACGTCTACATGGCTGGCCGGATAGATAGAAGCGGAATAAGATATGCCGATTGTTTCTACGGGGTGCTTTACAGCGGCGGGATGAATAGTGAGAAATATGATACGATTTTCGAGAAGATCCAAGAAGGGGTCACCGAAATTATGTGCCACCCTGGATATCTCGCTTCTGCCGGGGAAATATCGAGGGGGGCTAACTACTACATAAACAGATTCAGAGAGATTGATCTTAACGGCTTGTTAGACCAATCCCTGAAGATAAAGGCTGAAAAGCTTGGAATACAATTTATAAACTACGGAGATATTAATTAGCCATGATAGATGTTTCGATAGTCGCGCCCCTCTACAATGAGGAGGCCAATGCCTCTATTTTATATCAACGCCTGACCGATGTTATGAAGAAAGTTGGGGGGAGTTATGAGATAGTTTTTATTGACGACGGTAGCCGTGATAATACCTTGAAGATAGTGGAAGAGATTGCCAATAAAGACTCCAGCGTAAAGGTTGTTAAGCTTAAAAAGAATTTCGGCCAGACCCCTGCCTTGGCCGCGGGGATAGATAATGCGGAGGGGGAGATTATTGTTACCATGGACGGAGACCTTCAGCACGACCCGGATGATATCCCCCTCTTCCTGGAAAAGATGAAAGAGGGATACGATATAGTCAGCGGCTGGAGAAAAAAACGAGTTGATAATTTTGTAGTTAGGAGATTTCCTTCAATGGTGGCCAATAAGATGATGTCCATAATATCTGGGGTAGATCTCCACGATTTCGGCACTACCTTTAAGGCCTACAAGAAGGATGTCATCAAGGATATTGAGCTTTATGGGGAGATGCACCGTTTTATCCCTGCTTTGGCCAGCATTAACGGGGTTACCGTCTGTGAAATCCCGATAAAGAATATTCTGAGGGATGGGGGGGAATCTAACTATGGGCTTGGAAGGATACTACCTGTTCTGTTTGATCTCTTCCATATCAAGTTTATGGTCAGCTATTCGAGGAAACCGCTCCACTTCTTCGGTCTTGTAGGCGGGACATCATTTGTTCTGGGAAGCTCAATAGCCACAATCATCTTCTTTAAGAAGATATTTTTTGGGACGGCCGTCTTTGTAGAGCATGGGCCTCTACTATTTCTGGCTACAATCCTTATAATATTCGGAGTTCAGATTATAACCTTTGGTTTGCTAGCCGAACTGTTGGTAAGGATATACCACAACACTCGAAACAGTAAGATATACAAGGTCGATAAAATTATCGGCGGGGGAGGGGAAAAATGACTTGGGATAAATGGATGTTTCTCGGCTTTGCCGCTCAGGGGATGTTCTTCATGCGCTTTATAGTCCAGTGGATTTCGTCCGAAATGAAGGGGAAGAGCGTTGTCCCGGTAGCCTTCTGGTATTTCAGCCTCTTCGGCGGGGCGATGCTCCTCGTATATTCGATACACAGAAAAGACCCTGTCTTTATCCTGGGGCAGGGTCTAGGGCTTATTATCTATGCCAGAAACCTCTTCCTGATACGGAAAGAAAAGAGGGATAAGGTTATAAACGATGCGGAATAAGGATGGAAGCAACTATCAGCCTTATCTGATTATCTTCTTGGCCGCCATTCTCCTCTTTTACGGCCTTCAAAGCGTAAGTTTTACCCAATATATAGAGTTCTATTATCTTGAGTCGGCTAGGGAGATGATAGAGCTGCGGCAGTGGCTTGTTCCCAGTTTTAACTACTCCTACCGTTTTGATAAACCTATCCTCTTCTATTGGCTGGTAGTCTTATTCTTTAAAGGTTTAGGTGTTAATCTTGCCTCTGCCCGATTGATTTCGGCTATATTTGGTGCGGGAACCCTTTATCTCACCTATAGGATAGCCAGGGAGAGGAGCGGCAAATTGGGGGGATGGTTGGCTGCCGCCATACTTCTTTCAACCCCCCATTTTATTCTCATATCCCGTTCGGCCACAACGGATATGATGCTCACTTTCTTTATAACCTTTTCCCTCTTCGCCTATTTTTCTTTTTTGGAGGGAGCGAAGAGAGGATGGTTTTTCCCCCTCTACGCATCTCTGGCCTTGGCGACACTCACCAAGGGCCCAATCGGTTTTGTCATTCCGGTCTTGGTAATCTTTTCTCATCTGGCCGTTGGATGGGACAAGGAGAAACTATTTAATCTTAAGCCCGTTAAGGGGGCACTCTTATATCTGGCAATTATACTTCCTTGGACACTGGCAATTATAAAAGAGTATGGCCTTAAGGCTATGTTGAGCATTGTTCATGCCGCAGATGCCGCAGGAAAAGACCCGATAAAGGAACCTCTCTACTACTATTTCCAACATATCTTTGGGGAATTTTTCCCTTGGGGACCGCTCCTAATTATTTTATTCGTAGTGGTTTTGTTAAATAGGGAACTGTTTAAGGAAAGGTTTAAAAGGGATCTATTACCCTTTCTCTGGTTTCTGGTTCCCCTCCTCTTCCTCTCTATCTTCGACAAGAAGATTGCCAGATACATGTTGCCTGTCGCCCCCCCTATGGCGATTCTGCTGGCCGATATACTGATTGATAGTCTAGAGAAGGGGCGCAGGGGAGTTGTAGGTATCTATAAAATATATTCCTATCTGCTGGCAATACTCCTCCTGGCCCTTTCAATAGGAACTATGTTTATGGCCTTTATGGTAAGCAAATCATCTTTCAATTTTAGCCTGGGTCTTCCGGCCCTGCCCCTCCTCTTCCTGTTCGGAAGCGTAGGAATAATAACCCTTGTTGTCAGAGGGAGAGAGGTTGATATCCCTTTAGCCTTTGCCGCAACCGTAATCCCTGTATTTATTATTGTAGGGGTTCATCTGATACCTAAAATGGATTCAAGGCCCCTCATGGAATTCGGTCATATTATAAATAAGGAACTAAGCCAAGAGGCTGTGGTTTCAATATACAGAGAGCAGCCTAACGACCTTATATTTTTTGCTGCCAGAAAGATAGTGGTAATAGGTTCACCTGATGAGTTGAAAAACTTTGCGGCTGAGGAGGGGGAAAGGTTTTGCGTTATCTACGAGAAGGATTTTAATTCCTTACCCAACCAGGTAAGGGCCGACCTGAATATTGTCTACTGGAGGCATCGTTGGCGGGATATAGACACACTTTCCAAGTTTGAAAGGTTTTTGGGAAATCCTGAGGAGTTTAAGTCTTGGGTGTATCTTGTAAAGATTGGTGGCGGTGCAGGGAATTGAACCCCGGACACTACGGATATGAGCCGTATGCTCTAACCATCTGAGCTACACCGCCTCCTGTAAAAGCGCTTATTATATTGATTTGCCGTTGAGAATGTCAAGCATTTCCCCAACCGCCGTCTCCATCCCTGCCATTAGTGCCCTAGCGACTATGCTGTGCCCTATATTAAGCTCTTCGATATGAGGGATAGTTGCTATCATGGCCGTATTTTTATAGTTTAGACCGTGCCCCGCATATACCTTTAAGCCATTAGAGTTGGCCAATGTTGCCGCCTCTTTTATTTTAATTGCCTCCCTTTTTTCCTCTTCCGGAGATGTTGCCTCAGAGTAGGCGGCGGTATTTATCTCTATGCTCTCGGCCCCTGTCCGACCAGCGGCCTCTATCTGTTCCTTAATCGGGTCTATGAATAGGCTGACCGGTATCTTCACCCTTTTAAATTCTTCTATTATTCCCCTTAGTCTATTTTCATCGGCGGCCACATCAAGTCCCCCCTCGGTGGTAAGTTCTTGTCTCTTTTCGGGGACAAGGGTGACTTGGTCAGGCAATTCTTTAAGGGCAATCTTAATTATCTCTGCGGTCGCGGCCATTTCCAGGTTGAGCTTGGCCTTTATACTCTTACGTATCCTATGGAGGTCGGAGTCGTTTACATGTCTCCTGTCCTCACGCAGGTGTATTGTTATCCCTGCTGCCCCCCCCTTGAGGGCCAGAATAGCGGCCTCCAACGGATCAGGTTCCAGGGCCAGTCTGGCCTGCCTGACCGTGGCTACATGGTCAACGTTTACACACAGTTTAATCATTTCTAATTCCTTGTTTATTCATACCTGCTGGCCGTAACGAATGGCATCGGCTATTCCGGCTACTCGTTTCATATATTTTACATCATGTACCCTGATGATGTCTCCTCCGTTTAGGATGGCCGCGGTTACCGCCGCCCCTGTCCCCTCAAGGCATTCTTCAGGGGGAAGTCCCAAGGTCTTACCTATAAATGATTTTCGGGAAGGACCTACCAGTATTGGGCAGCCGAGGTCCTTTAGTTCGGCCAGTCTCCGTAATATCTCAAAGTTTTGTTCTATGCTCTTGCCGAACCCTATCCCCGGGTCTACGATCAGTTGATTTTTCCCTATCCCAGCCTCCCTCCCCATTTTGATACTCTCTTCCAAACTCCCCTTGATATCATCCATCAGGTTGTTGTAGTTTGTATCCCTTTGCATATCTTTTGGCCTTCCCTTGGTGTGCATTACGACGGCCGGAAGTCCAGATTTGGCTACGACGACGGCCATTTTTTTATCAAAGTGAAAACCGCTTATGTCGTTGACCATTGTTGCCCCGGCAGCTATGGCCGCTTCAGCAACCTCTGATTTAGTGGTATCTACAGATATAGGGATAGATATTTTTTTAGAAAGTGCCTCTATGATGGGGAGAACCCTATCCATCTCCTCTTGGGATGAGATACTCTCGGAGCCTGGACGGGTTGATTCCCCTCCGACATCTATTATGTCGGCCCCCTCGGCCGTCATCTCCATCCCCCTTTCAACCGTCTTATCCACAGTCTGGTATCTCCCCCCGTCGTAGAAGGAGTCAGGGGTGGCATTGAGTATCCCCATGATGATTGTTCTCTGTCCGAAGCATAGTGTAAAGGGTCCGCACTGCATAAGATATCCCATTCGACTACGGAGAAGGATAAAGGTGGATTTGCGGCCTAGCTTTCACTCTTTCCATTTTTGGCCGCAAACGCTGCGATGATAGTGTCTATCTCCTCCCCATCCAGAACCTCTTTTTCCAGAAGTTCCAGAGAGAGCTTATGAAGAAGGTCAATATTTTTTATGAGCAGCCCCTTGGTTGCATTATAGTTTTCGGCGATGATCTCTCTAACCTCCTGATCTATCTCCCTGGCGGTCGACTCACTATAGTCTTGATGTTTGTTGAAATCTCGACCTAGGAAAATCTGTTCCTCTTTTTTGCCGAATGTCATCGGTCCGAGTTTGTCGCTCATTCCCCACTCGCAGACCATCTTTCTGGCCAACTCGGTCGCCCTCTCTATATCGTTTCCGGCCCCGGTTGTCTTCTGGTTTAGAATGATCTCCTCGGCCACCCTCCCCCCCATCAATATTTTTATATTGTTTAATAGGAATTCCTTGGCATAGGTATGTTTCTCGTCAATTGGGAGCTGTTGGGTCAGACCTAAGGCCATTCCCCTCGGAATTATAGAGACCTTATGGATAGGGTCTGTATTTGGTAGAAGTTTAGCGACCAAGGTATGTCCCGCCTCATGATAGGCGGTATTCTTTTTCTCCTCGTCGCTTATTATCATACTCTTTCTCTCTGCCCCCATCATCACCTTATCTTTGGCATCGTCTAGGTCATCCCTATTTACCTTAGTATGCCCTCTTCTGGCAGCCAAAAGGGCGGCCTCGTTGACTAGGTTGGCCAGGTCGGCCCCGGAGAAACCTGGGGTTCCTCGGGCAATGACCTTGGAATCTACGTCATTCTCTACCGGTATATCCTTCATATGAACGTTAAGTATGCCGGTTCTCCCCTTTACATCGGGACGGGGAACGACAACCTGACGATCGAACCTCCCCGGTCTCATCAAGGCGGGGTCTAGGACATCGGGGCGGTTGGTGGCCGCTATCATGATTACCCCCTCGTTAGATTCAAAACCATCCATTTCTACCAGAAGCTGGTTCAGGGTCTGTTCCCTCTCGTCGTGTCCTCCGCCGAGTCCTGCCCCTCGGTGCCTCCCAACGGCATCTATCTCATCGATAAATATTATGCAGGGGGCATGTTTCTTCCCCTGCTCGAAGAGGTCTCTTACCCTTGATGCCCCGACTCCTACAAACATCTCCACAAAGTCGGAACCGCTTATGCTGAAGAATGGAACCCCCGCCTCTCCGGCGATGGCCCTGGCCAAAAGGGTCTTTCCTGTTCCAGGGGGACCCATGAGGAGAACGCCCTTAGGTATCTTTCCCCCAAGCTTTTGGAACTTTTGCGGTTCCTTTAGGAATTCTATAATCTCCTCAAGCTCCTCCTTGGCTTCTTCTATGCCGGCCACATCGTTAAATGTTATCTTGTTTGTTCCTTCGGTGAGGAGTTTGGCCTTTGACTTGCCGAAAGAGAGGGCCCCTCCCTTCCCCCCCCCCTGCATCTGTCTCATAAAGAATATCCATACCCCGAAGAAGATGATCATCGGCAGCCAAGATATTAGTATCTCGGTTACCCAAGAGTTTCTGGCCGGGGGGACAGCATTTATTTTGACCCCTTTCTCCTTAAGTATTTTGATCATTTCGGGGTCATTAGGGGCGAAGGTCTTGACCGTTTCACCACTGTTAAACTTTGCCTTTAGATTGTTCCCCTCTATTGTTACCTCAGATATCTCCCCCTTTTCTACTGCAGCGATAAGGTCGCTGTAGACCAACTCTTTGCTGGCCGTAGGAGGGGTGTTGCTGAATATGTTGAATAGGGCGACAGTGACGAGGGCTATGATTAGCCACAATGATAGATTTTTATAAAACTGGTTCAAATTATTCCCCTTGATTTCCTTGGTTTTTTTATAATGCTTATATAATTGTTAAGAAAAGAAAAATATCATAGTTGGGGCTATATGACAACCTGTAATAAGGATATCTTCGGGATTAAAACCATAGAAAGGGTAGTATATTGATTGACATTTTTGCCTTTCTTGTGTTAGCCTATAGCTTCTATAGCATTGTGCCGTTACAATCTATCCTGCGGTTCTTTTTTATATTTGTAAAGTATTGATGGAGCGGTTATGCCGGAAGACTCTTTCGAACCTCTGATTATTACCTTCTGCTGCAATTGGTGTTCCTACGCCGGGGCAGATTTGGCCGGCACCTCAAGGATTCAATATCCTGCCTCTATCCGTATTATCCGTGTTATGTGCTCCGGAATGGTTCACCCAAATGTTGTTATCGATACCCTTACCAAGGGGGCCGACGCTGTTATTATCTGCGGCTGTCACCCTGGTGATTGCCACTATCTCGAAGGAAATCTTAAGGCCGAGATGCGTCGTGAGGGGATTGAGCTATTGCTTGATGACCTTGGGCTAGAGCAGGAGCGTTTTCGCCTAGAGTGGGTCTCAGCCTCTGAGGGGCAGAAATTTGCCGCCCTTATGACTGAAATGACAGACAAGGTTAAGGCCCTCGGTCCAAGTCCATATAGCACCAGTTGATTATGTACGACGACATAAATAGAACAGCATTCAGAGCATCAGAACAAAGCAGACCGAGGCGTATTTTCAGCATACGCCGCAACAACGAGCTGAGAAGCAACGAAGGTATGCGAAGTTAGGACGCTCTGTATATTGAAAGGAAGTTATAGTGTCTCCTTTGACTTATAGGCAAGAGGCTGGGAAGAAGATAATGTGGGATGGGATTGTCTATAATAGTGCCGAGGAGGCTGATGGTAAGGCGGAAGGGTATCGATCTCACGGGTTTGAGGTCTATAGGTTTAGTGAAGAGGGAAAACATTTTGTATATACGAGACGGGTTTCCCAAGAAGTTCCCAGTGTGTAAAAGGCAGTTCAGTTTTTTGTGTGGGTAAACGTTAAACCACGATGATAGAGAAGGAGGCGCATTATGGCAGTTAGAGTAGCGGAAGAATGGCTTAATATTTGCGGTGGGTGTGAGGTTAGTATCTTGGACATCGGTGACCAGCTCCTCGATATTCTCCCGGCCCTTGAGTTTGTTCATATGCCTGTCCTTATGGACAGTAAATATTATGGACAGCTTGGTGAGAGGGATCATATGGAGATTCCCGAGGCGGATGTCGGAATTATCTCCGGAGGGATTAGGAATGATGAGGAAAAAAAGATTGCCGAGGAGATGCGTAAAAAGTGTAAGACACTGATTACGCTCGGTTCATGTGCCTGTTTCGGTGGCATACCGGCCATGGCCAATATGTGGAGTGTTGATGAGTTGACTGACAAGGTTTATCGACACTGCTCTACAACTGAATCAGCCGCCACCCCAACCGAAAATATTCCTGGACTCCTTGATAGGGTCTATGCGGTGGATGAGGTAGTTGATGTAGATGTCACCATTCCCGGTTGCCCCCCATCACCGGATATGATTGTTGAGGCCCTGACCTGCCTCTTGGAGGGGAAACCATTCATCCTTCCCGAGAAGAGTGTCTGTGACGAATGCCCAGCCAAGAGGGAGAAGAAGGCCGCCGGAGGGGATATAAAGAGACCTCTTCAGCCTCTCGATATAAAGGTTGGAGAACCGTGGGAGAATACCAGGTGTTTCATGGAGCAGGGGGTGCTTTGCATTGGGCCTGTCACCAGGGCCGGTTGTTCCGGGACCACTGTTGAGGAAGGGGAGGAGAAGGTTCCTCGTTGTATCAAGGGTTATATGCCTTGCCGGGGCTGTTTCGGCCCCATCCGTAAAGGGGCCAATCCTTTGGTTGACATGGTAAGTTCTATATCATCTATAGGGCTTGACGTAAAACAGGTTGTCGATAGGAGGGCCCTGCTCAATAGATATATAGGCGGTCAAAACAGACTGAAACCTTTACCAGTAAGAAATTAGGAGAAAAGCATGTCAAAGACAATAACAATTGCACCGGTTAGTCGTATAGAGGGTCATGCCAAGGTAACCATACAGCTGAATGATGCTGGGGATGTGGCTGATACCTTTGTTAATGTTGTTGAGTTGCGCGGGTTTGAGAAATTCTGTATAGGGCGTCCGGCTGAGGAGATGCCCCGTATAACCACGAGTATCTGCGGAGTTTGTCCTTGGTCACACCATCTAGCCTCGGCCAAGGCTGCGGATGCCGTCTTCGGAGTAACACCTCCTCCGGCCGGAAAGAAGCTGAGAGAACTTTGTAACAGTATGGCCTACTGTGAAGAGCATATCCTCCACTTTTTCTTCCTGGCAGGGGCCGACTTTGTAATGGGCCCGGACGCCAACTATAAGGTTAGAAACGTATTCGGTATTGCTGCGGCCAACCCTGAGATAGGGAAGATGGTTGTTCATAACCGTCATTTGGCCGGCAAGATGCTCCATATAGTTTCCGGTAAGTCTATCCACCCGGTTACTGCGGTTCCGGGAGGATTCAGCAAACCTATGACCGAAGGGGAGAGGGTTAAACTTCTCGCTATGGCTGAGGAACTGTTGGAGTTCGCCAAGTTTTCCATGAAGTGGGCCAAAGAATCGGTATTCCCCGCCTATCTTGAGGCCATAAAGACAATTGGTGTTATCAATACCGGCTTTATGGGGACGGTCGATGATAAGGGGGGCCTTAACCTCTATGACGGTAAACTGAGACTGATGAAGGCGGACGGCACATTCATCGATTTCCCGATAGAGGATTACGAGAAGCATATCAGCGAGAAGGTTCTTCCTTGGACATTCCTTAAATTCCCATATGCCAAGTCATGGAACGAGGGCTTTTCTATGGATTTGGATGCCCCGAAGGGTATTTACAGAACAAATACCTTGGCCAGAATGAATGTCTGTGATCATATCCCGACACCTTTGGCACAGAAAGAGCTTGAGGAGTTTAGGGCCGCCTTTGGACGACCTGCCCAATTGACCCTGTTGTATAATTATGCCAGGCTGATTGAGCTTCTCTACAATGCGGAGAATATTATTCAGCTCTTGAATGATAAGGATATTACCAGTACCGATACCTGGACACCGGTGAAGCCAAGGGCTGCCCGTGGCATAGCCCATGTTGAGGCCCCTCGTGGGACACTCATACATGATTATGAAACGGATGCCGATGGTATGATTACCAATGTCAACCTTATAGTCGGGACAACCCACAATAATGCCCCAATCAATATGTCGGTCAAACAGGCCGCCACTACCTTGATAAAGGGTGGGGTATATGACGAGGGTATTCTGAATAAGGTCGAGATGGCTATTAGAGCCTATGATCCATGTCTATCATGTGCCACACACAACCTTGACGGAACTCTTCCTGTGAAGGTTGATATTGTGGATGCCTCAGGCAAGACAATTCAGACCCTAAAAAATTAAGGTTAATCCCTGTTTTGTGTGGAACCTTGAGGTGATAAGAAGAAACTTTTTAAGTTACCCTCCACTTGCTCCCCTCCCCCTTGAGGGGGTAGGGTTAGGGTGGGGGTGTAGAGGGATTTATGGATTGGTCTCCTGATTTTTGCGAGAAGAGGATTATTGTTCTCGGTTGCGGCAATATCCTGTTTGGGGACGACGGCTTCGGTCCTGCGGTAATTGAACATATAGATGATAACTATTCCGTTCCTGATGATACCTGCTTTGTTGATGCAGGTACATCGGTTCGGGAGATACTCTTTGACCTTATCTTGGTTGAGAAGAAGCCGGAGAGAGTTATAGTTGTTGATGCGGCTGACAAGGGGAGGGTGCCCGGGGAGATCTATACCATCCCCTTAGAGGGTATGCCGGAAAAAAAGACAGATGTCTTCTCCCTCCATATCGCCCCTTCGGTTAACCTACTGAAGGAGCTACAAGATTTCTGCGGGATAGAGGTAATTGTTTTGGTCTGCCAGCCTGCCAGCCTGCCTGAAGAGGTTTCCCCCGGGTTATCCAATGTTGTGAGAGAGAAGATTCCTGAGATTAGCAGACTTATATTTGAGAAATATTTAGGCTGAGAAAAATGAACTTAACGCCAACATTATCATTTGCCGAGGAGATTAGAAAACGAAGCGGTGAGGATGTCAACCTCTGCTATCAGTGCGGACGTTGTTCGGCCGGTTGTCCTACCAGCTACATTATGGATGTTGTTCCCCACAGACTGATTCACAGCATAAGGTTGGGCAGAGAAGAGTTTATCCTTGGCAGTAAAACAATGTGGCTCTGCGCCTCGTGCGAGACCTGTAGTACCAGATGCCCCAGAGATATAGATATTGCCAAGATTATGGATAACCTTAAGATTCTTTCGGTTGAGAAGGGGATTAAAACCCCTGTTCCTGAGGTTTCCGCTTTCTACTCTTCCGCCCTTAACAGCATCAGAAGGTTTGGAAGAATCCATGAACTTAGTATGGTAACTGAGATTAAGTTAAAGACTCATCAGTTTATGCGGGATTTAAAACTTGGTCTCCAGATGATGAGAATGGGAAAGATAAAGCTTCTCCCTGAAACAAACGCAACAAGAAGGGGCATTGTTCGAGATATATTTGCCAATGTCAAAAAGAGGGAAAAGGGGCAATAGTATGAAATACGCTTATTATCCTGGTTGTTCGCTGCATTCAACGGGTGCTGAGTATGATGAGTCCTTCAGGGCAATATGCAATAAGATGGAAATTACGCTTGATGAGATACCTGACTGGGTCTGCTGCGGAACCCTGCCGGCCCACAGTTCCTCAAAGCTTCTCTCTGTTTCTCTTCCGATAAAAAACCTGGCCTTGGCCGAGGCGATGGGACACCGAGAAGTTGTTGTCCCGTGTGCTGCCTGTTATTCCCGTTTCAAGAAGGCTCTCTACGAAACGGAGCACGACGGGGAATTGGCTACCGAGGTAAACGGAATAATAGAGGATGAGTATAAAGGGAGTGTTAATGTTATTCACCCCTTAGAGGCCTTTGATGGAATTGATCACAACATTATAAAGAAGCATATAGTCAGGGATATATCTAATCTAAAGGTGGTCTGCTATTACGGCTGCCTCCTCACGCGCCCCCCCAAGGTAATGAATTTTGATAACAGCGAATATCCGATGATTATGGATAAGATAGCCGAGACCGCCGGGGCGACCGTTCTTGATTGGTCTTACAAAACAGACTGCTGCGGCGGAAGCATCGCCCTGAGCGAGACCGATATGGTTCTGGAGCTTTGTCACTATATCCTGGAAGAGGCGGACGCAGTTGGGGCGGATGCTATTATTGTGGCCTGTCCCCTCTGCCATTCAAATCTGGATAATCGCCAACCGGAGATAGATGCAAAATATTATATAGAGCATAAGGTTCCTATACTCTATTTTAGCCAACTTATTGGCCTCGCCTTCGGGATGAAGCCCGAAGAATTGGGGCTTCACAAGCATTTCATTAGCGCCGATTCCCTCCTATAAAAGGAGAGATATTTGAATATTTCCCCCTTTAGAAAAGGGGGATGAAGGGGGATTTGAAAGGTTTTGGTTTCCTCTCCCTTTCTTGCTCGTCCAAGAAAGGGAGAAAGAAGACGCCGCCCGCCCATTTTTTTAACGGTTTGAAATGACGGTTGGTTTTGGAGCCTAAAGAACTCGCAAGGCTACGCCTTGCTCAGACAGGCTTTAGGCTTATTCCGCAACCAACCTATTTCAACCCTAAAAATGAGAGGGCGGATACAGAAAGATTTATGTAAATGATCGCTATATAAGAGAAATCGAAATGAGTGATAGTAAGGATAAGATAGGGTCGGTCATGGTTGTAGGGGGCGGGATAGGAGGGATGCAGGCCTCCCTCGATCTGGCCGAATCTGGATACAAGGTATATCTAGTTGAGAGGAACAGTTCCATAGGAGGAACAATGGCCCAGCTCGACAAGACCTTCCCCACCAATGATTGCGCTATGTGTACTCTGGCTCCCCGTCTGATTGATGTGGGACAGCACCCGGATATCATCAAGATTACCAATGCCAATATTGATAAGATCGAAGGGGAGCCTGGTAATTTTAAGGTTACCGTCAAGAGAAGGGCGACTTATGTCGATACCGATAAATGCACCGGATGCAGCTCCTGTATAGAAAAATGTCCTATCAAGGTGGACAGCGAGTTTGACCTTGAGCTGATTAAGAGGAATGCCATATATCGCCGTTATCCTCAGGCTGTTCCTAATACCTTTTCTATAGATAAACAGGGAGTCTCTCCTTGCCGTGTGGCTTGTCCGGCCGGGGTAAATGCCCACGCCTATGTGGCCTTGATTGCCCAAAGAAGATTTGAAGATGCCCTTGAGGTAGTTAGAAGGGTTTTGCCCTTCCCCTCAATATGCGGCCGGTTGTGTCATCACCCCTGTGAGGGGGAGTGTAACCGTAAGGATGTTGATGAGGCGGTCAATATAAGGGTTCTCAAGTCTTTTATCGCCGATAAGGCAAGGAGCACAGGCGAAACCCCTCCTGAGATTATCAAACCTGGGAAGGATAAGAGGATAGCCATAGTCGGGGCTGGTCCGGCCGGATTGACCTGCGCAGCCAATCTACTTGAAAGAGGATATCAGGTTACCGTCTATGAAGCCTCTTCTAAGGCGGGGGGTATGATAACCTCATCTATCCCCGAATATCGCCTATCATCCGAAGTGGCCAATTACGATATAGACAGGCTACTGGCCAAGGGGATAGAAATTGTAACAGGAAAAAGGATAGGCCATGATATCCCCCTATCCGAGCTTAAAGATAAATATGATGCCCTCTTTGTAGCCACAGGATATCAAAACCCGACCAAACTCCCCATTGAGGGGGTTGATACTCCCGGCGTATTCTACGGGCTCCCCTTCCTCAAGGATGTAAAAGGGAGGAAGCAATTGGAACACTTCGGCAAAGATGTTGTTGTCATAGGCGGAGGAAACGTGGCCATAGATACGGCCAGAACTGCTCTAAGGATGGGGGCCAAGGATGTCAAGATTGTCTGCCTGGAGACGAGAGATTTAGAACATAAGGACAGGATGCCGGCCCACTCGTGGGAGATAGAGGAGGCCGAGGAAGAGGGGGTTCTGGTACACGGTTCCTCCGGCCCCCAAAAGATTCTCTCCAAGGGGGGGAAGGTATCAGGTGTAGAGGTAGCCGAATGTGTCTCGGTCTACAAGATAGACAGTGATGGGAAGAAGGTCTTTGCTCCTAAGTTTGCCGATGGGGCTACCAAGATGATATTTGCCGATACGATCATTATCTCAATCGGTCAAAGTGCCGACCTGACCGGATTTGAAGAACTGGAGAAAGGGGAGAGGGGGATGATTAAAACGGATTCCCTTACCCTTGAAACGAGCGTTAAAGGGATATTTGCCGGAGGGGATATTGTTCGAGGGCCAGCCTCGGTTATAGAGGCGGTTGATAATGGTAATGAGGCGGCCACCTCGATAGACAGATATCTGAGTGGTCTCGACCTTAGAGAGGGGAGGGGAGAAAGGCCTGAAATAGCCGGACTTCCCGAGAGGAAGATAGAGAAGAAGAAACGCCGCAATCCCGACAAACTCGACCCTGAGAAGAGATCAGCTTCCTTCGATGAAGTTGAGCTTGGTTTCAGTGAGGATGAGGCCGTGGCTGAGGCAGAGC
>JAHJSF010000034.1 GCA_018830405.1 Nitrospinota bacterium
GAAAAAAAGATTCCTCCCGTTCATCCGGGAGAGATATTACTCGAAGACTTTTTAGAGCCGATGGAGATAAGCCAGTATAGGCTGGCACACGATATCAATGTCCCTCCCCGCCGTATAAATGAGATTGTCCACGCTAAGCGCAAAATCACCTCTGACACAGCCTTGAGGCTGGGGCGTTTTTTCAATATGTCTCCGCAGTTTTGGGTCAATCTCCAGAGCCGTTATGACCTTGAGATTGAATCTGACAAACTGGCCGGGCGGTTGGAAAAAGAGGTGTCGGTTTTCAGCGTGGCCTGATACTTAATTTCCTACCTGTCTTGGACGAGCAAGAAAAGGAGAAGAAATAGATATATTTCAAATCTCCCCCAAGCCCTCTTTGCTAAAGAGGGGTTTATCTGTATCTGTGTCTATCAGCGTTAATCCGTGGTTAAAAACTCAGCGCCCTCGGCGGTTTAAGCTTAAACCAGCCCGCTAAGGGCTTCTATGAACGCCTCATTCTCCCCCTCGGTCCCAACCGTAACACGCAGACAGTTTTTGAGTTTATTATTATCGGAGAGGTTTCTGATAAGTATCCCCTTCTCTATCAAACCACGATGAATCGCCCCGGCCTCTTTCTCGGTTCTAAACAAGATAAAGTTTGTCTCGGAGGGATAGGGGGTAATGTTGGGGATAGACTGCATAGACTTGAACAGCCTTTCCCTCGATTCGATTACCTTGTCAACATTCCTATCAACCTCGGCCATGTTGTCAAGTATCACCTCAGCCGCTATCTGGGAGAGAAGGTTTATATTATAGGGGAGACGAATCTTTCCTATCTCAGCCATCAACTCCTTACTCCCCAGCATAAAGCCGACTCTTAGTCCGGCCATCCCTATTTTGGAGAGGGTTCTTAAAACAATCAGGTTTGGATATTCATCTATAAGGTTAAGGGAGGTCTTCTTAGAAAAATTATAATAGGCCTCATCTACAACCACTACCCCTTCGGCGGTATCGAGTATTCTCCTGATAGTCTCTTCCCCAAAATAATTTCCGGTTGGGTTATTCGGGTTGGCCAGAATGGTAATGGCCGGGCGTTCTTTCTTAATGGCTTCAATAAAAGCACCCTCATCCAAAGACCAATCATCTTTAAGGGGAACAGCTATAGCGCTCATCTTGAGGGGGACGGCGATAATCTTATACATACCGAATGTGGGAGCCGGAAAGAGAACCTTCCCCCCTCCCCCACCGCAGGCCGTAAAGATAAGCTGGATAAGTTCGTCCGAGCCGTTTCCGACAATCATCCTATCGGTGGTAATTCCTGTAAGAGCCGAGAGTCCCTCTTTAACCTTTCGGATATCGGGATCGGGATATCGGTTTATCTCGGCCTTATTAAGTGCATCAGTTACTTTCCCACGCAGGCTTTCCGAGAGGAGATAGGGCATCTCCATCGCGTCGATTTTAATCGGAACATCAACAATGTCGGGAGAATAGGGAGTGAGAGAAGCTACTTCTTTAGTGACTAAGCTTTTAATATCTATATTCTTTTTCATCTTTTAGGCCTTCTGTATCCTTTGGTGTTTGAGCTTTAATATCCTCTCCCCCTTTAGAAAAGGGGGACTAAGGGGGATTTTAAGCATTTATAACAAATCTCCCCAAACCCCTCTTTGCTAAAGAGGGGAATCTGTGTTAATCCATGTCAATCTGTGGTTTAAAAACTCTCATCGGTCTGAGTTTTCAATTAAACCTTATTTTTAGAGAATAGCATGGGACGACTACCATTAACAAAAAATCGCTCCTAACCGTCCGTAAAATAATGGTATTATCAATGTAGGCAGAAAATTAGTATCACACTATCGCCGATTGAGGCAGAAAAGGAAGATTAAAGGAAATGAGCGAAGAAATTAGACTTCAAAAATTTATAGCCGATTGCGGTTACTCCTCACGTAGAAAAGCGGAAGGGCTTATCGAAAACGGAGATGTCTCGGTTAACGGGACAATAGTAACCCAAATGGGAACCAAGATAAACCCTGTCTCGGATACCGTAACCGTAGAAGGCCGCAGGCTCTACCCAAGCAAGAGCAAGAAGATATATATCCTTCTCTACAAACCAAAAGGATATGTAACCACAATGGACGACCCTGAGGGGCGCAACACAGTGGTCGGTCTATGCAAAGGGATAAAGGAGAGGATATATCCGGTTGGGCGATTGGATTATCTCTCAGAGGGGTTGCTAATACTGACCAACGATGGGGATTTGGCCAATAAGATTATGCATCCCCGCTACGGGGTTATTAAGAGGTATGAGGTTAAGGTATCGGGACAGGTAAGCGATTCCACCCTGAACAACCTCAAACGGGGGACAAAGATAGATAACAGGGTAATAAAACCTCTGTCTATCAGGTTAATAAAACAATTGGCCACCAAGACCTGGTTGGAGTTTAAACTGGCTGAGGGGAAAAACAGGGAGATAAGGCAGATATGTAACGCCCAAGGTATCATGGTCGATAAGCTTAAGCGGGTCGCTATCGGCAACCTTACCCTGAAGAAGATGGCCCCCGGAGAATATATGACCCTATCGAAAGAGGAGTTGCTGGATGGATTGGGGATGGCCAAGGTGAAGCCTACAGGAACAACAACCGCAAAAACAAGCAGTAAGCCAACTAGGAAAATAACCGGCAAAACAGCCGCAAGGACAGATAGTAGGACAACCAAGGGGGCAACCAGGGGAACAACGAGGAGACCAATCAGTAAAACAACCAGGAAGGGAAGATAATATGACCCATATAACCTTTAAAGGAAGTCCTATTGAAACAGTTGGAGAATTGCCAAAGGTAGGGAGCAAGGCCCCCAAGTTCAAACTGTCCACAACCACACTTGCCAATGCATTTCTTGAGGATTACTTGGGAAAGAAGATTGTCTTAAACATATTTCCGAGTCTCGATACAAGTGTCTGTGCCGCCTCGGTCCGAAGGTTTAACAAGGAGGCCAGCGAACTGAAAGACACCGTTGTCCTCTGCATATCGGCCGACCTTCCCTTTGCCCACAAAAGGTTTTGCGAGGCCGAAGGGCTAAACGACGTCATCCCCCTCTCCACCTTTAGAGATCACGAGTTCGGCCACGACTATGGGGTAACCATAGCCAACGGGCCTCTGAGAGGGCTCCTTTCGCGGGCCGTCGTCATCTTGGGTAAAACGGGAAGGGTAGTCTACACCGAACAGGTCCCCGAAATCGCCCAAGACCCTAATTTTGAGGCAGCCCTAACCTTTCTATCCAACATGAAGTAACCGATAACAATCGGTTGCCGACAGACTTATAAATGGGAAAAAAGATACCCTTTGGGCAGCACTTTCTTAATAAGGGTGCCATAATTGATGCCATAGTAGAGCAGGCCGGACTAACCAAGGCAGACACAGTTCTTGAGATAGGGCCGGGGGAAGGGGCCCTTACCAAGGCCCTGGCCCGTGAAGCAGGCCGGGTGGTGGCCCTCGAAATAGATAAACGCCTCATCCCCACACTCAAAAAGAATATTTCCGGTTTTGATAATGTCGAGGTGATTCAGGGGGATGCCTTAAGCTATGACTTCGCTCAAATAGGGGTCGAAAGGTTTAAGGTTGTCTCAAACCTCCCCTACAACATATCCCTCCCAATCACCAAGAAGCTGATAGATGAGAGGGATAAAATAATCGACATGGTCCTAATGTATCAGCTTGAGGTAACCAAGCGCCTATCGGCCAAGGCCGGAGACGATGGTTACGGGGCCTTATCGATACTCGTTCAATATTGGGCCGATACCTCTCACCTCCTATTTGTGGGTAAAGAGAACTTCACCCCTCCCCCCAAGGTAGATTCGGCTGTAATTCGGATGACCCCGAGGAAGAGCCCTGCGGTTAAGGTAAAAGATGAAGAATTCTTTTTTAGACTGGTCAAGGGGCTCTTTGCCCATCGGAGAAAGACGATAAAGAATAATCTTGTCTCAATGTCGATTGATAATGAGAAGATAGCCTCATCCCTTGAGGGGTGCGGAATATCCCCCTCCCAACGGGGAGAGGAGCTGTCGATGGAACAGATGGCCCTACTGGCCGACCAACTGATAACCTAAAGGAGGAACACTATTAACCATGGATGAGAATAACCTGACTGCTATTTTATTATTGTCCTGCCTCGACCAGATCGGCCTTATTGCCAAAATATCGCAATTTGTTTCTGAGCGGGGGGGGAATATTATCGACCTTGACGAACACGTTGACCAGGTAGAACATATCTTTTCGATTCGGGTTGAATGGGAGATGAAAAAATTTTCAATCCTCCCTTCTCAGCTAAAGTCCGCCTTTGCCCCGTTGGCCGAGGAGTTCGGGGCCTCATGGGATATAAAGTTCTTAGAGGAAAAAAGCCGGATAGCGGTGTTTGTTTCAAAATATGACCATTGTTTGAATGAGATATTATGGAGAAATAAAATAGGTGAGTTCCCTGTAGAGATATCCCTCATTGTTTCTAATCATCCCGATTTGGAGCCGTTGGCAGGGCATTACCAAATCCCTTTTTACTACTTTCCGATAACAACAGATAACAAGACGGAGGTGGAGAAGAGAGAGTTAGAGCTTTTAGAGGCGCACAAAATAGATACCATTGTACTGGCCCGATATATGCAGATACTATCCCCCCTATTTGTAAAGCAATACCCGAATAGGACTATCAATATTCATCATTCATTTTTGCCTGCCTTTGCCGGAGGAAACCCCTACAAACAGGCCTTTGACAGGGGGGTAAAGATTATCGGGGCCACAAGCCATTATGTAACGGAGGAGTTGGACGAAGGACCAATTATTGAGCAGGACATTATAAGAATTACCCACCGCGATACGATTGAATCCCTGATGAGGAAAGGACGAGATTTGGAAAGAATGGTTCTGGCCAAGGCCCTCCATTACCACTTCCAGCATAGGGTGCTGGTGAGGGGGAGAAAAACGGTTGTTTTTGAGTAAACACCTCTAAATCTCTTCTCCCTTGAGGGGAGAGGATAAAGGTGAGGGTGACTCAATGCTAATTAAAAATAGGGTCATGACTAGAACAGAGGACACTTTCTGATGATTTTAAGTATCAAAAAGTACAAATCACCGCCCCTGTTATTAAACCTAAACTCACACTCTTTTAAATGCAAGTGAAATGTTTTTTTACTCATGCCTCGGAAACCGGAAAGCCTAGTTTTGGCATAGCCCCAGAAGCCTTCGATTCCATTAATATGACTTCTACCGTGGAC
>JAHJSF010000035.1 GCA_018830405.1 Nitrospinota bacterium
CAAAGGCCGGTCGACTACAGCAAGATTTATGCAATTAAGCACCAAAACCTTTAAGCAAACATTATGTCAGGACTAGTCGGCTATATAGGAAGAAGAGAAGCGGCGGAAATTATGGTAGACGCCCTTAAAAAACTTGAATACCGAGGTTACGACTCGGCCGGGGTAGCTGTTATAACCGGCAAAGATATCTCCTGCCGTAAAGAGATTGGAATTATAAGAAGACTTAAAGATTCCCTTGAGAGAAATCCGATTACGGGGACCATAGGTATAGGACACACCAGATGGGCCACCCACGGGAAGGTTTCGGTTGAAAACGCCCACCCCCAGATAGCCGGCAACATTGCCATTGTCCATAACGGGATAGTCGATAATTATATAGAACTTAAAGAGGAACTCCTTAAGGAGGGGGTAGTCTTTCAATCAGAGACAGACTCGGAGGTCATCGCCCACCTGATAAACAGAGAACTCGGCAACCTTGAAGAAGCTGTAGCCAAGGCCCTGAAGAAGATTCAGGGGGTATACGCCCTGATAGTTCTGTCAGCCGATGACCCGGAAAAACTCATCGCCGTCGCCTACGGAACCAGGATGGTTATAGGCCTGGGGGGGGGAGAGTATTTTGTCGGTTCCGATACAACCGCAGTCGCCCCCTATACCAAAGACGTAATATTTATATCCGACGGCGAGAGGGCGGTCATCAGCAGAGAAGGGGTAGACATCCGCAACATCTCGGGACAGCGGGTAACCAAAAAGATAGAGAGGATAGGCTGGAACCCTGTCATGATGGAAAAAGGGGGATACCGCCACTACTTTATAAAAGAGGTTTGTGAACAGCCTCGAGTCATCATAGATACCCTGCATAACCATATCCATGGGGGGGAGGTCGACTTTGCAGGTCTGTCACTCTCCGACAAAGATCTGGCCGGAATAACAAAAATAGTCTTAACCGGAGGGGGGACATCCCTCAACGCCGCTATTGTAGGCAAGTATCTG
Organism: Nitrospinota bacterium; assembly: GCA_018830405.1. Taxonomy (GTDB): domain Bacteria; phylum Nitrospinota; class Nitrospinia; order UBA9942; family JAHJSF01; genus JAHJSF01. Next base: position 991 of record JAHJSF010000035.1, read on the forward strand.
ATTGAGGGGATAGCCGGGATACCGGCCGAGGTCGAGTCTATCTCCGAACTCAGGTTTTCTCCCATCAAAAAACTGGGGGGGCAACTTATGGTAGCCATATCTCAATCGGGAGAGACGATTGATGCGGTATCATGTCTTCGGCATGGAAACGCCTACGGTGCCAAAACCATCGCCATAACAAATACAAAATACTCTACGCTGGAAAAGGAGGCGGGAGGAAATATCAACATAAGCGCCGGACCGGAGATAAGCGTTGCCCCCTCAAAATCATTTACCGGGTCAATTGTCTCCCTCTACCTGCTGGCTATCTATCTGGGAATAAAGAGGGGGACCCTCTCCGCGGAGAAATCGGCCGAGATGATCAAAAACGTAGCAGCTCTCCCCCACAAGATAGAGGAGGCGATAGACCTGGAAGAACGGATGGAGCAGCTATCCCGTATCTTCTACCGCAATAAGGGGTTCCTCTATATCGGGCGCGGCATAAACTATCCGATCGCCCTGGAGGGGGCACTCAAGATGAAGAAGCTCTCCTACCTCTACGCCGACGGCTACATAGGGGGGGAGATAAAGCATGGGCCGATCGCCCTGGTTGACGAGGACACACCGGTTGTTGTCCTTGTGCCGAACGACAAGTATTACCGGCATACCCTGGCCGATGCGGAAGAAATCGCCGCCCGGGGGGGCACCGTTATAGCCTTTGCCACTGAAGGGGATACAGAGATCGCCAAGAGGTTTGAGCATATCATCTACCTGCCGCAGAGCGATTATTATCTTAATCCAATCCTTAACAGTATCCCTCTCCAGTTTTTGGCCTACTTTGTCGGACTGAGACGAGGATGCATGGTTGACTTGCCCAGAAATCTGGCTAAAAGTGTTACGGTAGAGTAGAATAACAAGACATTTTCAAAGACTCTTTACGGAGGTGCATTCAAAATGATAACAAGGCGGCAAGGAGGAAGCGACGCAGGCATACTGTTGAGTATGTTGAGGAGCTGACGACGAAGCCAACACAGTTAGCGTTTGAATGCGACTTCGTATTATTCCCAAAATAACAGAGGAGAAAAGCAGATATGAAGGCTCTAATATTGGCGGGCGGTTGCGGAAAAAATCTTATGCCCTTTACCGCCACTCGTCCCAAGGCGATGATTAAGATTGCCGGGCGACGTATTCTGGAAGACAAGATTAGTATGCTTAAGGAAAGCGGCCTCAATAACCTCTATGTCGTTACGGGACACGCCGGGGAAACAATACCGGAACGGCTTAGTGGAACAGATTACGGGATAAACATAAGCTACCTTAGCCAAGGGGATAAGAAGGGCATAGGGGGGGCAGTCAGCCTAATAAAGGAGAAGATAAGTCCCGGCGAATATTTCATGCTCATCTATGGGGATATAATAACCTCCGAAAATATTGTCCACTACACCCTTCAGTCGTTCAACCTAGCCAAAGGGCCGGTCGCCTCGGTCTGTCTGACCCAATCTACCGAGATGTATGGAAACGTATACTTGGATGAGCAGATGCGGGTAACCAAATTAGTTGAGAAACCTAAGGGGGGGAATCTTGGTAACTATATATTGGCCGGGGTCTACATACTCCCCTCAGAGTTTATCGATATTCTTGAGCGGAACGATAATGACATGGAGACGGCCCTGACCGAATTGATTGATAAAGTAGGCCTGACCGCCTCCATCTGGGAGAACGATTGGTTGGACCTCTGTTACCCTTGGGATATCCTGACCGCCAACCAAACGATGATGAACGGCTGGAACCAGGCGATTGTCTCCGATTCGGTCATATTAAAAGGGGAGGTCAAGATAAGCGGAGGGGTTCATATAGAGGCCGGGGTGGAGATACGCTCAGGGACTGTTATCGAGGGGCCATGCTTTATCGGACAGGGAAGCTTTATAGGCAACAATTGCCTTATAAGAAAGAACAGCTCAATAGGGCAAAACTGTTCTATCGGCTACGGGGTGGAACTTAAGAACGCCATACTCTTCGGCAATTCCACCATAGGACGTCTCTCCTACGTCGGCGACAGTGTCATCGGGAGAAAGGTCAATATAGGGGCGGGGACGATGACAGTCAATAACAACTTGGACAATACAACCATTAAAAGAGAGATCAATGGTAAGGAGATTGACAGCGGGCTTAATAAACTTGGGGCGTTTGTCGGGGACAACTCGATTATAGGGGCAGGTCATACCTTAAAGGCGGGGACAATTATAGACAGCGATATCACCATTCCTCATAACTATAGTTATCCAACCGAATAATTTACAAGTAATTTATGATAATCCCCCCATCCCCCCTTTAGTAAAGGGGGGTAAGGGGGGATTTGATATCAACTTATTAAGGAAAAAAGATGTGCGGAATTAGCGGAATTGCCGGTCTTAGTAATATCTCCAGGGTGCTGACTGACAGCATAAGGCAGCTTGAGTATAGGGGATACGACTCGTGCGGGATAGCCGTCATAAATGAAGATGGGAAGATAGAGGTAAAAAAGAATATCGGGGCGGTCGACCATGTCAGCACTCAGGAGGATTTTGCCTCTCTCAAGGGGACAGTCGGGATTGCCCACACCAGGTGGGCCACCCACGGTGAGGTAACCAGAGAAAATACCCATCCCCATACCTGCTGTAAGTCAGAGTTCACCCTCGTTCATAACGGGATAATATCCAACTACAACCAGCTCAAGGAGATGCTGACTGCCAAAGGGCATAAATTTATCTCCCAAACGGATACCGAGGCTATCGTCCACCTGGTTGAAGAGGAATATAAAAAGACCAAAGATGCTGAAAAGGCCTTCACCAACGCCCTTCAAAAGGTAGACGGGACCTTCGCTGTGGTCATGCTGACCGTCCATGAGCCGGATAAGATATTCTGCGCCAAAAATGAGAGCCCCCTGATATTAGGGATTGGTGACGAGAGCAACTATATCGGTTCCGATTTTAACGCCTTCATCAACCATACCAAAAATGCGGTCATACTTGACGACTGGGAATATGCCATAGTTACCAATGACCGCTACACCATAAAGCATATCTCTTCGGCCGAGGTGATTGAAAAGGAGATCACCAAGATTACCTG